>CAYJFN010000015.1:10732-15606 GCA_964369325.1 uncultured Arcobacteraceae bacterium | reverse complement strand
ATTGAATCAATTTTTTTAAGATGTTCACTGCTTCCCCATCTTATTTGTTGCTCAGCTAACATTTGAGACTCACCCATTATTCCAAGTCCAATGGCTCTTGTTTTAAGGTTTGTTGCTTTTACTTTTCTAAGTGGATAAAAGTTTAAATCAATAACATTATCAAGCATTCTAACTGCTATTGGAACAACTCTTTTTATATCTTCATCATTATTTATTTTACTTAAATTTATAGATGCTAAGTTACAAACAGCAGTGTCTCCATCAATTTTCTCTTTTTCTACTATAAAAATTTGCTTTCCATTTAATTTATCAAGAGCTGTTACTTTGTTTGCTTTTTTCACAATTCCTGAATCAACTGTTAATAAATCTTCCTCTTCATATGTTTCAATAGTTCCATCTTCAAACTCAAACTTCACTTTATAATGGTTTGGATTTGTGTTTTGAAAAATTTCTGTACATAAATTTGAACTTCTAATATGTCCTGTATGAGAGTTAGGATTAGATCTATTTGCATTGTCTTTAAAGCATAAAAATGGGCTACCACTTTCAAAATATGATGTTAAAATTTTTTTCCAAAGATCTTTTGCTTTCATTCTACTTTTTGTGATAGTTTCATCGTTTTCATACTCTATATATTGCTTTTCAAACCCCTCACCAAATAAGTTTTCTAACTTTCTTACTTCATATGGATCAAACAAAGTCCAGTAAGAATCCTCTTGTATTCTTTTCATAAACAAATCTGGTATCCAAAGAGCAGGGAATAAATCATGAGCTCTTCGTCTTTCTTCTCCAGAATTTTTCTTTAAATCAATAAAATCCATAACATCCATATGCCATGGCTCAATATATACAGCAATTGCACCTTTTCTAGTACCAAGTTGGTCAACAGCAATTGCTAAATCATTTGTGATTTTCAAAAATGGTATTGTTCCACCTGCTGCACTTTTATGGTCATCAATAACACCGCCCAAACTTCTTATTTGGTTCCAATCCCAACCAATACCACCACCATATTTTGATAATAGTGACATTTCTTTATAACCATCAAAAATACCTTCAATGTTATCAGGGCTTGAACCAATATAGCAAGAACTTAATTGATGTCTATTTGTTCTAGCATTTGATAATGTTGGAGTTGCAAGCATTACTTCAAATTTTGAAATAACATCATAAAACTCTTTTGCTCTTTGTTGTTTGTTTTGCTCATTTTGAGCTAAAAACATAGCAATACCCATAAACATATGTTGTGGTAGTTCAATAGGTTGGGCTTTTTTGTTTTTTATTAAGTATCTGTCATAAAGTGTTTTTATACCTAAGTAGTTAAATTGATAGTCTCTACTTGGGTCGATATGAGCATTTAAATCATCTAAATCATATCCACTTTCAAGTGCAGGGATTACTCTACCTTCATCTTGAGCTTTTTTTATATATGTCTTTAAATGGCAATATGATTCACCTTTGATTCCATTTGTTGCAATTCCAACTTTATGGTACAAATCAAACAAAAATAGACGTGCTGCAACAAAAGTCCAGTTTGGAACATCTATATCTATTTTTTCAACTGCTGTTTTGATTAGTGCATCTTGAATTTGAGAACTAGTCATTCCATCTATAAATTTTATATGGGCATCTAGTTCTAGCTCACTTTGAGAAACACCATCTAAATTTTGAGTTGCAGCTATTGTCATTTTTTGGATTTTTGTAATATCCAAAACTTCTTTTCTACCATTTCGTTTTTGAATCATTATTGACATTTAATTTTCACCCTCTTGATACTTAAATTTAATTATTTATTAAACACTCTATTGAAAATTGCATCTACATTTTTTGTATAGTAATCGTAGTTAAAACACTCTCTGATTTGTTCTTCGCTTAAAGATTGTCCTAATTCTTCATCTGCAAGTAAGTATTGAAGATACAAAGATTCACCTTTTTCATTAGTAGTGGGTTTTCCTTGTTGTAAACCTTCCCAAACTTTCATTGCATTTCTTTGAACAATTCTATAAGCATCTTCTCTGCTTACACCGGCTTTTGGCAACTCTAGTAAAACTCTTTGAGAGAAAACCAAGCCACCAGTTAAATTTAGGTTTTTCATCATATTTTCTGGCATTACAGTTAAGTTTGCAATGACATTATTCATTCTATGAAGCATAAAATCTGTTGTAATAAAAGCATCTGGTAACCAAAATCTCTCTGTTGAAGAGTGACTTATATCTCTTTCATGCCATAATGCAACATTTTCCATAGCAGGATTTGCATAAGCTCTTATCATTCTTGCAAGGCCTGTTATGTTTTCTGTTAAGATTGGGTTTCTTTTATGTGGCATTGCAGAACTTCCCTTTTGCCCTTTTGCAAAAAACTCTTCACACTCATAAACTTCAGTTCTTTGCCAATGTCTTACTTGAACAGCAAATTTTTCAATAGAAGATGCAAGTAGTGCAAGTGCTGTTGCTAGTCTTGCGTATCTATCTCTTTGGATTACTTGGTTACTTGCAGGAGCAGGTGCTAAACCTAATTCAGCACAAGCATACTCTTCTAGTTCTAGTGGTGCGTGTGCAAAATTTCCCATTGCTCCACTTACTTGACCTACAGAAATAACTTTTAAAGTCTGCTCTAAATTTTCTAAATGCCTAGCCATCTCATCATACCAAACAGCTAAAACAAGTCCAAAAGTTATAGGCTCACCGTGGATTCCATGACTTCTTCCAACCATTAACGTCATTTTATGTTCGTTTGCTCTTGTTTTAATTGATTCCATCATCAGCTTAACATCTTCTATTACTAATTCTAGTGAGCTTTTCATTTGAAGTGCAACTGCAGTATCAACTGTGTCTGAAGATGTCATTCCATAATGAAACCATCTTGACTCTTCACCTAAAGTTTCTGAAACAGATGTTGTAAATGCTATTAAATCGTGTCTTGTAATTGCTTCAATTTCATCAATTCTTTCAACACTAAATCCTGCATTATCTACAATTTTTTTTGCATCCTCATCTGGAATTAAACCTAGTTTATTCCAAGCCTTTACAACTGCAATTTCTACATCAAGCCATGCTTGATATTTTGCTTGCATTGTCCATTTAGAACTCATCTGTTCTCTTGCGTATCTCTCTACCATTGTATTTGCCTTAATATAAGTTTTTTGAAGAAGTTTTTGTTATTTTTTTGTTCCGTATGCTATCTAATTTATTCAAAATTTCTAATAAATTAGATAGAATTATTTGAAATTATTTCAAATGTCACGACATACCGTAACTTCTTGAAAACAAGAGCGAAATAATGCCAAATTTTTACTTAAAACCTAGGAAAATTATTTGCCTTTTACTCTAAAAAAATTCAAAACACAAATTGGAAAAAAAGTACAACTATTTTTAATACAAGATCTACATATGAACATACCCGTTGCTCAAAGACTTGTAAATAAAAATCGTATTTTTAAGCTTGATATGTCTGCTTATAAAATGTCAGAAGTTATAACTGAAGATGAGTTAATTATTGCACTTTTTGAAGGACAAACAAGAGGACTAAAACCACTTCTTACTTTTAAAGATTTTGCACTATTTGATAAGCCTAGTCATCTTATGGTTCATCCTATTTCAAAAAATACCCCATATTCACTGCTAGATGAAGTAAGATTTCATTTTGGAGAAAATTCAAACCTTATTCACAGAATTGATGCAGAAACTTCTGGTTTAGTTTTAATTGGATTAAATTTAAAAAGTGTTATTGATTTAAAAACAATGTTTGAAGAAAAAAAATACAAAAAATCGTATCTTGCCATTGTTGAAGGTGAAGTAAAAGGTGTTTTAGAAATAAACTCAAAACTTGAAAGAGAGGGCAAAGCTATTGGTGTAAGAATGAAAGCAGGAGATAGTGGTAAAGAATCTTTAACTATAATAAAACCAATTAAATACAATCCTACAAAAGATTTAACCCTTGTTGAAGCCATACCAATTACAGGAAGACAACACCAAATAAGAGTTCACTTATACTCTGTAGGACATAGAATTTGGGGTGACCCTATTTATGGGATAGATGATGAAAATGCAGAGAGCTATTTAAACAAAACTTTGAGTTTAGAAGATAGAGAGAAAATTACTAAAAGCCATAGGCTTTGGCTTCATGCAAACTACTTGGAATTTGAATATAAAGGGATTGTTTATAAAATATTCTCTAAAAACAATGCTTTATTTGAAGAGTTTGAGAGGTAAAATAATCACATATAAAAATTTTTATTTATAAAAGCAAATCCACTAAAAACTAACCGTTGGATTAAAAGCCTTTGTTCCAACACTAACAATATCGCCTATTTTTAATCTTTTTGCCTCAGTGTTACTAATAACAACTTCAACTAACTGTTGTCCAATTGAAACTATAGCAATATTTATCACATCTACTTTTATAATATCTAATATTTCGCCTTGAAAAGAGAATTTCTGACTTCCTTTAGTTCTTAGTAACACATCTTTTGGCTTACCATCATTTATGACTTTTCCATTATCAAGAACAATCACACGGTTACTTAATTTATATATTTCACTTGGGTCATGGCTTACCATAATTGTAGTTGTTTTAAACTCTTTATGTAAAGATAAAATCTCATCTTGTAATTTTATTCTTAAAGCTGTATCAAGAGCTGATAATGGCTCATCTAGTAGCAAAAGCTTTGGTTTGTTCATCATAGCTCTACATAAACTTACTCTTTGTTTTTGTCCACCACTTAGATAGTTTACATCTCTATTTTTTAGTTCACTTAGCTTTGTAGTTTCTAAAAGATAGTTTGCCAACTCTTTATCTTTTTGTACAAAAAGTAGGTTTTCTATAACACTCATATTTGAAAAAAGTGCATAATCTTGAAACATATAACCTATTTT
>CAYJFN010000015.1:0-10632 GCA_964369325.1 uncultured Arcobacteraceae bacterium | reverse complement strand
CTATTAAAAATATACACTCCAAGCAGAGTTAAAAAGCTAAGAATTAACATAATAGCACTATAAATATGTGCTTGGGTATAGTCTAAAATCTCTACAAACTCATAAATAACTACTGAAGCTACTTTTGTCTCTTCTGGAATACTTCCCCCAACCATCAAAACAACACCAAACTCTCCAACTGTATGTGCGAAAGTAACAATAATTGCTGTTATTACTGCTGGTTTTATGTTTGGTAAGGCAACTCTTAAAAGTGTTTGTAGTTGACTTTTGCCTGCAATGTAACTTGCCTCTATCATATTTTTATTTATACTTTGAAAACCATTTTGAAGTGGTTGTACCATAAAAGGAAGACTATAAAAACAACTTGCTATTACAAGTGCTGTGAAGTTAAAAACAAGTTTTATTCCAAAAGTTTCGTAAAAGAACTCTCCTAAAAATGAGTTTTGAGAAAGAAAAATCAGCAAATAAAAACCCAAAACAGAAGGAGGAAGAACCAAAGGTAAAGCTGTAATTGCTTCTAAAACTGGTTTAAACTTTGACTTTGTTTGTGATAAATACCAAGCAAGTGGAACACTAATACAAAACAAAATCAAAGTTGTGATAAATGCCAATTTAAAAGATAGTATAAATGGTGACCACTCTAAAGTTTTAAGAATTTCAATCATTTATAAACTCTACTATTGCTAAATCGCTTGATTTTATAAGCATAATAACCTCATCGTCTATTTTTAAACTCATTCTTTGTAAAGACTCTTTTGTAATAATAGTTTCAAAAAGTTGGTTCTGCTTTTCTAAAATAATACTACTTAAAATATCCCCTTCTTCTATGCTTTTTATAGTTGCAACTATTTGGTTAGAAAAACTAAGCTCGCCTTTGAAATCTTTTGCTAAGTTTATATTGGTTGATTTTATGCCCAATATTACTTTTTGCCCTACAACTGTTTTTTCATTTAAATCTAAACTTACCATTTTTAAAATGCTTTCTTGAAACTCAAATTCTACAAGATTTAACTGTTCTAGTGTTGTAATTTTTGTTATAGTTGTTTTAATTTGATTCATCTACTAAATATCCATGTTTTTTAAATATCTCTTTTGCTTGATTACTTAAAATAAAGTCATAAAACTCTTTTGCTTCGTTGTTTTCTTTTGCAAAAGCTGTAAGGATAATACCTTGTTTTATAGCAGAATACAAAGCTTTATCAACCTCAATATAATTAAGTCCTTCTTTATATTTTGATAGTTTATCACTATATAATGAAGATTTTGCCACAAAACCTATATCTGAAGCTGTAACCGCATAAGAAATTGCTTGTCCAATAGACTCTGCAAAAATAAATTTTGATTTTGTTTGCTCATATAGTTTTGCATTTTTCAACGCTTCAATAGTAGCTTCTCCATAAGGAGCTGTTTTTGGATTTGCCACAACTATAGTTTTGATATTATCTTGCAAAATAGTGCCAATCCCTTTTGAAAAATCAATTTTTTTTGAACTAAATATTACTATTGTTCCACTTGCATATGCAATTGGTTTTGAAATAGCTATTTTTTCATCATATAATGCTTGTGGAAACTGCATATTTGCAGATAAAAAAAGATGATATGGAGCACCATTTTTTATTTGAGATGTTAATTTTCCGCTACTTCCTAAAACTACTTTGATTTTTGTATTTGGGCTTATTTTTTTAAATTCCTTGATTAAATCTTCTATTACATAACTTACATTTGCTGCAACTGCAACTGTTATATTGTTTGCAAACAAAGTTGTTAGTGATAAAAACAGAGCTAATATTAATTTTTTCATTTTTTTCCTTAAAGTGTAAAGAATTATATATTACTTTGTATTAAGACATTGCTATATTTATTTTAATTTTTGTCATTAAAATTCACTTTTTTATTATTTTTATTTTATATGTTTTGTGCTATCATTGTTGTTATGACTAGATAAAACTAGTTTTATAATTATTTAAAGGAGTCAAAATGAATGCTCAGTTACAAAAAAGTTTAAATGGGTATCTAGGAAATGCTGGTGTTATGTATATTAAAATTCATAACTTACATTGGAATGTAGTAGGTGCCGGATTCAAAGCAGTTCATGAGTATTTAGAAACTGTTTATGTAGGTTTTGCTGATATGATTGACTCAGTTGCTGAGTGCATCAAAATGCAGGGAGAATTCCCAATAGCGTCTTTAAAAGAGTTCTTAGAAGTTGCTACAATTCAAGAAATTGAGTCAAAAGAGTATTCTATAAAAGAAGCATTAAGTATTGTTTATTCAGATATTGAAACTCTAAAAAAACAAGCTGAAGAAATTAGAGAAATTGCTTCAAATGAAGATGCTTATTCTGTTGTAGCAATCATGGAAGGCGATTTAGAAAACTACAATAAAACTTTATGGTTTTTGCAATCGATGATGAAATAATTAAATAGGCTAAATAGCCTATTTAATAACTATACTAACTCTATATTATAATATTCATCAACTCTAAATTTTATGTTATTTTTTTGTAATAAGTCTGTAACTTCTATTAATTCTTCTATAACGAGAGATTGTGAAACATCTCGTCTTACACAAATAATTCTTTTTTCTTTATCATAATTATAAAAACAAAGTTCGCTAACTATTTTTTCTAATAAATCTAGAATATTATTAAATTTATTCATATATAAACAATCTTTTTCATCAAAGTATTTAAATATATCTAGTACTTCTTTTATATTAAGTGGTTTAAATATTCTTCTTTTGTTGTATTTTTTTATACAAAAATCACAATCTTTTGGCTCACTACACTCATAATTATCACTCATCGTGACAACTCTTTGATAAGGATTTTTATCATTTATATAGTATAAAAGTTCTTTTCCATTTTGCTTTGTAAAATCAACTATTACAAACTCGTAACTATTTTTTTCAAAAAAATCTTTTGCTTCTTCTATAAAACAAGTTTTATCAATATAATAATCTTCCAAAACTGTCTTCAAAAAATCAAAAAACTCTTCATCCCTTTTATCTACAAAGAAAAATAAAATTCTTTTTTCCATCTGCGACCTTTTTAAAATATTTTATTATAATGTTTTGGTTATATTGTACCATAAAATCACTTTTACAAAACAATAAATTTTGTTTTCTAAATATATATCATATAAATCAATTAATATATCAATGTGTATAATACTGCTTTAAATTATACACAAAGGAAAATTTTGCAAAAAATTTTTAATAGAAATAGTAATTTTGCCATTTTACTTGCTGGTATATTTGCTATTATTCTTGGTATTGGTGTAACTAGATTTGCTTTTACATCTTTACTTCCTAGTATGCTAAATGATAATTTAAATATAACATTTGCTGGTGTTTTAGCATCTTTCAATTTTGCAGGATATTTAAGTGGTTCTATTTTTTCTATATTTATAAAAGATATAAATCAAAAAGTAATTTTATTTAGATTTGGACTTATTTTTTCTATTTTAACAACTCTTATACTGGCATTTAGTACAAATGAAATCCTTTGGATTCTTTCTAGAATTATTGCTGGATTTGCTGCAGCTATGGTCTTAGTTGTTGGTTCTGCCATTGTTATGACAAAATTAAATATGGAAAATAAAACAAAAGCTATGGGTATACATTTTAGTGGAATTGGGTTTTCTATTTTAACAACTGACTTAATAAGTAGATATGTTTTAAATTTAGGATATGACTGGAAAGATTCTTGGCTTGTATTAACAATTGTTGGTTCTATTTTAGCAGTTTATAGTATTTATATTTTATCTTTTGATAAAGAAATTAAACAAAATATAGTTAAACACAAATTTGATAAATCTATTTTTACAATATTTACACTTCTGTTGATTTTTGCATATTTTACAGAAGGTGTTGGTTTTGTTGTTCAAGGTACTTTTTTGCCAGATATTATTAATAATATTCAAGGATTAGAAGGATATGGAAATATAACTTGGACTTTAGTTGGAATTGCTGGAATTCCATCTAGTATCATTTGGATGAGATTAGCTCATAATTATGGAAGTGTAAATATAATTATAATTGCACTAATTTTACAAGCAATTGGGATTTTAATACCAACTTTTACAAACGATGTTTATTTAAATTTATTAAGTGGTATTTTGTATGGAGGTACTTTTATTGGGCTAGTTGCGCTTTTTATGAATTTAGGTGGGCAGCTTGCAAAACAAAATCCAGTCGTTCTTATGGGAGCACTTACAACTGCTTATGGTGTCGGTCAAGTAATTGCTCCACTATATTCTGTTTATTTAATAGAAAAATTTGGAAATTATGATTATGCACTATATTTAACTGCATTTATTGTTTTAATTGGCGTAATTTCACTGTTTTTCTCTAAAAAATTTGAAAAAGAAAAGCTGTATTAACTAAAATACAAAACACCTAATGTTAAAGCTAAATATCTTCCAAACTTAGCAACTAAAACAAAAAGAAAAAAATATTTAAAATTGTATTTAAAAACTCCTGCTATAAATGTTATTGGGTCACCAATTATTGGCATCCATGAAAGTATAAGCGAGTAACCACCATATTTATCAAAAAAGTTTTTGTAGGTTTCTATTTTTTCTTTTTTTATATAGTTTTTCTCTTCTAAATATTTTTCACCTTTAAAACCTAAATAGTAATTCAAACAAGAACCTAAAACATTTCCTATTGTTGCAAAAAATAGTAGTAAATAAATATTATAATTTTGAGTAATATTGTAAACTAATAAAGCTTCACTTCCTAATGGAAAAAGTGTAGCAGAAATAAAAGCACTAAAAAATAGAGTTATATATATCATAAAATGTTGTCCAAATAATTCATTTAAGTTTAAGGATATTTAGTTAGAATTTCACTTCTAATAAAGAAGAACATTGAAAATACTTAAAATCAGTGTTTTGAATGCTCTTCTTTAGCCTCATACAATGGCTTCTAAAGACAACGCCCCAGGATGGGAACATAGCAAGGCACCTTTTTTAGTTGTGTGTTTGAGCCCCTGAAGAAGAGTACTTAATAATTAAGTACTCTTTTTTTATTTTTGTAAAACACCTTGAAGTTCAATTTCAATATCTACTTCATCACTAACTGCAACTCCACCAGCTTCAATAATTTTATTCCAAGTTAATCCAAAATCTTTTCTTAAAATTTCTGTTTCTAAAGTTATTCCAACTTTTTTATTTCCAGATGGATCTGTAATCATTCCATTATAATCAACATCAAATTTTACTTCTTTTGTAACACCCATCATTGTAAAATTTCCATAAATATCACCATTTGATTCTGCTCTTGTCATTTCAAAAGTAATTGTTGGATATTTAGCTGCATTCATCATATCATCAGCTTTTATATGATTATCTCTTTTTTCATTATCTGTGCTTATAGAATCTACATCTACAGTTCCACTTAAAGCTTTTAATTTTTTTGTAGCTTCATCATATTCAAATTGACCAGAAAACTTTGTAAAATTTCCCTTTGCACTTGAAATCATCATATGTGTAACTTTAAACTCTACATTTGAATGAGCTACATCTACTTTATACGTTCCTGCAAATAATGCAGTTGATGCTAATAACGATACTAAACCTAGTTTTACTAATTTCATTTTATTTCCTTTTTAAATATAGTGACGAAATAGTATCTTTTTTTTATTAGTATTTGTTAATTTGTTTATATTAAATCACTATAATCAGCATCAATTAAAAAAACTGTTTTATCAATTTTATTATAAATAAATCTTGAGTCTTTTTTTAAAATTGCTTTTAAAATAATATCTTTTATTTCTTCATTTGTTTTGTTGTGCTTTTTTAGAAATAAAAAGAAATCATTTATTGATATATATTTTAATGTTTCATTATTTTGTTGTATTTGCAGTTGTGGCTTATAAATTGAACGCATTTCATTAAATGCACTTTGTAAAAGTTTAATTTCTGAATTGAATACTTTTATAATACGCTTTTGGTTTTTTTCCAATCTTTTGATTTCATTTTGGTATTGTTCTTTTATGAATCCAATATTTTGTTTTAATAAAGAAATTTGTTCATCTTTTACAGAAATTATTTGTTCAACTCTTTCATTAACTTTTAAATTTGTATTTTCTGCTTCTAAACTATTTTGTTCATCTTGCAAAAATTCTGTAACGTAAACAAATGTTTTGCCAGCTTGCTTTATTGATTTGAGTTGTCCACTTTTTATTCTATAGTGGACTCCTTGCAAAGATAGTCCCATTAGCTTTGCAGCTTCTGTTGTGGTAACTAATCTTTCCAAACTATTTTCCTTACATTTTACTTGAATCAATTTCTATTACAGTATGAACATTTCCTCTAGGTTTAAAATCAGCAATTACTTTAAGAAACCTTGGTTCTAACTTTGAATATAAAGTATCAAATATTTCATTCGCTGAATTTTCATGTGATACTTCTTTATACATAAACGAATTAATATAAAGTTTTAGTGCTTTAAGTTCAATTACTTTTTTATTTGGGATATATTCAATTTTTATAGTTGCAAAATCTGGATACCCACTTCTTGGGCATTTTGCCATAAATTCTGGTAGCTCAATATTTATTGTGTAGTTTTTTTCATGATTATTTGGCCAAAAATGTTCTTCTTTGTTGATATCAAATTCTACAATTTCTTTTTCACCATATTTCATATTTTTATTCCTTTTTATTTTCTTATTAATACATATAAAGATACCATTTTATCCTAATTTTACTTACAATCATTTATAATACCAGATAAATTAAATAATTATTGGAGTTAATATGAGTACACAAAAATATGATATTGCGATTATTGGTGGTGGCCCTGGTGGAATTGCAACTGCTATAGAAGCAGCTGTTCGTGGATTAGAAAGAATTATAATCATTGACAAAGCTGATAATCATTCAAGTACTATTAGAAAATTCTATAAAGATAATAAAAGAGTAGACAAAGATTATAAAGGACAGGAAGTCCAGATAGAAGGAAATATCCCATTTAGAGATGGAACAAAAGAGAGTACTTTAGACTTTTTTGATAGGCTTTTAGATGAAGAAAAAATTGATACACTTTTTAATACAGAAGTTGAAAGTATTATAAGACACGAAGAAGAAGATTGTTTTTCAATAACAACTGCAACTCAAAGTTTTAAATCAAAAGGAGTTGTTGTAGCAATTGGTAAAATGGGTAAACCAAATAAACCAAGCTATAAAATCCCTCCATCTATAAAAGAATATATTAACTTTAATTTAGAAAGATGTTCTAGTGGTGAAAAAATATTAGTTGTAGGTGGTGGAAACTCTGCAGCTGAATATGCTTATGAATTAGCAGATGAAGGAAATAATGTTACTTTGGTATATAGAAGGAGTGAATTTAATAAATTAAATCCAGAAAATGAAAATATTCTAAAACTATATAATGGACAAGAAAAGCTAAGACTTAGAATGAATACTGATATAACTGCACTTGAAAATGAACATGGAAAAGTGAAAGTAAATTTTACTGATGGTTACAATACTATTTATGATAGAGTTATATATGCAATTGGTGGAACAACACCTATTGATTTTCTTAAAAAATGTGGAATTGATTTAGATGAAAAAGGAAATCCAATATATGATGAACATTATAGAACAAATGTTCCATGTATGTATGTAGCTGGTGATATTGCGTTTAGTGCAGGTGGCTCGATTGCTGAAGCACTTAATCATGGATTTCACATTATAAATTCTTTTCAAAGAAGAACAGGAAAAATTTATGCATATACTGATAAAGTAGAAGAATTTTTTCAAAAAAACCCTTCATTTAGACCATAACTTCAATATTAAACAATAAATTTTCAAATTTATTGTTTAATTAAATTAAATCATAGTTTAAAATAGTATACTACATATTCGACAAAATTTTTTAAGGAGCAAATGTGAAAAAAGCTATAAGTATCGCATTAGTAGCTGCTTTAAGTGTTCCAGCACTTGCAGCTGAATTTGTTACAATTGGAACTGGAGGAATTACAGGTACATATTATCCTGTTGGAGGAGCTATTTGCCGATTAGTTAACAAAGATAGAAAAGAATCAAAAGTAAGATGTTCTGTTGAAGCAACAGGTGCTTCAGTTTACAATGTAAACACAATAAAAAATGGTGAACTAGATTTTGGTACAGTTCAAAGTGATGTTGTTTACCAAGCATACAATGGTACTAAAAGATATGAAGGAAATAAAGTTGAAAAACTAAGATCAGTAATGGCTATTTATCCTGAATTATTTACTTTAGTTGCAAGAAAAGATGCAAACATCAATGGAATTACTGATGTTAAAGGTAAAAGAATTAACTTAGGAAATCCAGGAAGTGGAAATGAAGCAACTGCATTAGCACTATTTGATGCAATTGGTGTTAAAACTTCTGATTTAGCATTTGCTGGTGCTTTAAAAGCTGCAGAGATGCCAGATGGTATTAGAGATAACAAAATTGATGGATATTTTTATATGGTTGGTCATCCAACAGCAAATATTAAAGATGCATCTAACTCTGTTGATGTAAATATTGTACCAATTGTTGGTGAAAAAGTAGATTCATTTGTTAAAGCAAATCCATATTTTGTACAATCAAATGTTCCTGGTGGATTATATAAAGGTAATCCTAATCCAACTCCTACATTTGGTGTAAAAGCTGTTTTAGTTTCAAGTACAGATGTTAGTGACCATGCAGTTTATACAATTACAAAAGCTGTTATGGAAAACTTTGAAGAATTTAAAACACTTCACCCTGCACTTGCACATATTACAAAAGAATCATTACTTGATGGTTTAAGTGCTCCATTACACGAAGGTGCTAAAAAATACTATAAAGAAGTTGGACTTCTTAAATAATTTAAAGGTCTTTATGACCTTTAAATCTTAAATTACTTTACCATTTATACTGGTTAAATCATTTTTATAATTTAAGCCGTATAAATAGATTATACTTAGGAGATTTGTATGGATATTTACAAAGAAAAAACACATACACTTGATGACCTAGAAAAAGAAGAAATACAAAATGCCGAAAACTTGACTAACGAAATGGAAGGTCAAAGAGTTTTTGGACCAAAACACTATGAGTTTTGGATGATTTCATCTATTGCATTTTTATGGTCATTATATCAACTTTATATTGTTGTTGTTCCAGTGAATTCAACTATTTCACGTTCAATTCACTTGTCATTTGCTATTGTTTTAGCATTTTTTATTTTCCCAATGTTTAAAAAACCTTATTTTTTAGAAAAAATTAGATGGTTTGGATATACACTTGCAGCAATTGGTGTTTATAGTGTTTCATACATTGCAGTTAACTATAATTCACTATCTTTAAGACCTGGTGATTATATACAATTAGATATAGTTGTTGCACTTGTAGGTATTGTTATTTTACTAGAAACAGGAAGAAGAGTTTTAGGAGTTGCACTTTCAATAATTGCTATTGTATTTCTAGCATATAGTGTTTTAGGACCATATATGCCCGAACTTATTATTCACAAAGGTGCATCACTTAATAAACTAGCAGGTCATATGTTCTTAACAACAGAAGGAATTTTTGGAGTTCCACTTGGAGTTAGTACAGGATTTGTATTTTTATTTGTACTTTTTGGTTCATTACTAGATAAAGCAGGAGCAGGTGAGTATTTTATCAACTTATCTTTTTCTATGCTAGGAAAATATAGAGGTGGTTCTGCAAAAGCTAGTGTTGTTGCTTCTGGATTTACAGGTATTATGTCAGGAAGTTCTATTGCAAACACTGTTACAACTGGAACATTTACAATTCCACTTATGAAAAGAACTGGGTTCCCTTCAGAAAAAGCAGGTGCAGTTGAAGTATCAGCTTCTACTATTGGTCAGCTTATGCCACCAGTTATGGGAGCTGCTGCGTTTATTATGGCTGAGTTTTTAGGAATTGCTTATACTGATATTATTTATTCAGCTTTTATACCTGCATTTGTTTCATATTTTGCACTTTTTTATATTGTTCATTTGGAAGCTTTAAAGCTTGGATTAAAAGGTCTTGATAAAAGTGAAATTCCATCAAAATTACAAACATTTTTAAGTGGTGTTCATTATATTATTCCAATTTTATACTTACTTTATACACTTATGGTTTTAAGACAAAGTGCTGCTAGTGCTGCATTTAATGCAATTTCACTTTTAATGGTATTAATGATTGTTCAACATCCATTTAGAGCATTTTTAGCAAAAGAAAAGCTTACAAAAGAGGTTTGGTTAAGTGGATTTGTTGATATCCTTGCTGGTATGATTAGTGGTGCTAGAAATATGGTACCAATTGCAATTGCTACTGCACTTGCTGGTATTGTTGTTGGATCTATTTCACTTACTGGTTTAGGTCAAATTTTACTTGATGTTGTTGAAACATTATCAAATGGTAATATTTATCTAATTTTAATACTTGCTGCTCTTATTTCTATAATTTTAGGAATGGGACTTCCTACAACTGCAAACTATATTGTAATGGCTTCTTTAACAGCGCCTGTTATTATTACACTTGCAGGAGATAATGGCTTTTTAGTTCCTGCAATTGCAGCACATTTATTTGTATTTTATTTTGGTATTTTAGCCGATGTTACCCCACCTGTTGGACTTGCATCTTATGCAGCTGCAGGTATTGC
>CAYJFN010000014.1:0-16300 GCA_964369325.1 uncultured Arcobacteraceae bacterium | reverse complement strand
ATATACCTTGGCAAACTGCTCTTGGAGTTGTATTTTTATCAGGAATTTTATTTGTGATTTTATCATTTACAAATTTTAGAATTTGGATTATGACTTCTATTCCTATGAATTTAAGACGTGCTATAAGTGCGGGTATTGGTACTTTTATTGCTTTTGTGGGATTAAAGCAAATGGGTATTATTGTTGCTGATAATGCAACATTAGTTAAAATTGGTGATCTTGGAGACACTAATGTTTTAATAGGCATTTTAGGGCTTATTTTAGCATTTACTTTTTACTCTTATAGAATTAAAGGGGCTTTTGTATTATCTATTGCTTTAACATCAATTATCGCATGGCTTTTTGGAATTGGGTCATTCCCAACAGAGTTTGTAAGTATGCCAGCATCTATTGCACCAATTGCTTTTGAACTTAATATTGCAAGTGCATTAAGTTTATCACTTCTTCCTGTTATTATTACATTTTTAATTACTGATATGTTCGACAGCTTAGGAACACTTACAGGAGTAGGGGCTAGAGCAAATTTATTTCAAGAAAATAATAAAGATGATAAGTCTTTACAAAAAACGCTAGAAGCAGATGCAGGCGCAACTTGTGTTGGGGCACTTTTAGGAGTGTCAACAACAACTGCTTTTGTAGAATGTGCTTCTGGAGTTGAAGAGGGTGGAAGAACTGGTTTAACTGCTGTATTTACAGCACTACTTTTTATTGGAACACTGTTTCTACTACCTCTTTTTAAAGCAATTCCAGTTAATGCTATTTATCCAATTTTAGTGGTAGTTGGAGTTTTAATGTTTACAGAACTTGGCAAAATAAATTTTGAAGATTCAGATTTAGCTACAAGCGCAGGAGCATTTTTAATTGTTGTTTTTATGCCATTAACTTTTTCTATTACAAATGGAATAGCTGCAGGTTTTTTAGTGTATACCATTATTAAATTTGTAAGAAATGAGTATAAAGATTTAAATCTAGGAATCATTATGATTACTTCTATTAGTGCTTTAGCATTTATTTTATAAGGAAACGAATTGGAAAAATTTTATTATAGTTACGAGCTATTTAAACAAGATACACAAAAATTAGCAGATCAATGCAGAGATTACGAGCCCGATGTTCTTCTCGCAGTAGCAAGAGGAGGGCTAACCCTTGCTCATTTAATCTCTCAAGCATTTAATATAAGAAACCTATACTCTTTAAATTCTATTCACTATGAGCACGACTCAAAACTAGATACTTTTAATATTTTTAATATCCCAGATATGTCAAGCGCAAAAAAAGTCTTGATTTTAGATGATATTGTTGATTCTGGTGAAACAATGACAGAAATAATAAAAATACTAAATGAAAAATTTCCAAATACAGAATTTAAACTAGCAACTCTATTTTATAAAAAAAGCGCTATTTTACAACCTGATTACACTGTAAGAGAAGCGAATATGTGGATTGATTTTTTCTGGGAAGTTGACGTTAAGTAATATTTTTAACTGCTTACAATTTTTATGCGAAAATCTATAAATCATTCTTACTTAATAGTTCTTTTAGCAATTTTATCAAGTATTGCTCCCGTTGCCGTTGATGCGTATATACCTTCTATTCCATCAATGGCAAAAGATTTTGAAGTTGACATTGAAAAAATTGAATTAACACTGCCTATTTTTCTTATTGGATTTGCAATTGGTCAAATTTTTGGCGGTATCTTATCTGACAGAGTTGGAAGAAAAAAAAGCTCAATCATAGGACTTTTAGGTTTTTCCTTCTCTAGCTTCATCATTGTATTTAGTACTCATATTTATGAGCTTTGGGCATTTAGAATTATTGAAGCTTTTTTTGGAGGGCTTATTGTTGTAAATGGAACAGCTATTGTAAGAGATATATTCCATGGCAGTGAAGCTGCAAAGGTTTTTTCACTTATTGGAACAGTAAGAAGCTTGGCACCATTACTTGCACCTGCAATTGGGGCTTTAATCATTTATTTTTTTGAATGGGAAGCAGTTTTTATATTTTTAACAATTTACTCTTTAATGGCTGCTTTTTTTATCAATAAAGATTTAAAAGAGACTTATACATACAGAAAAACAAAAGTATTAGAATCTTACAAAATAGTATTGTCAAATTTTAATGCTATGAAAATAATGCTAGTTCTTGGACTTTGTTTTTCTGGAATGTTTACTTTTATTGCAAAATCCTCATTTATATATATTGAACATTTTGGATTAACAACAAATGAGTTTCCTTTTTATTTTGGAATAAGCATATTAACACTTATTTTACTTTTAAGAGTAAATATAAAACTGTTAGAAAAATTTACTCCTTTTTTTCTTGTAAAGCTAGCAGTAACAATTCAAATAATCTCATCAGCAATTTTTATATTACTTTCAAAAGATATTAATCTTTACACTACAATTCTTTTGGCATCTATATATATTGGAGCTAATGCTTTTGTTTATGGTAACTGTACAGCTCTTGCATTAGAAAATTTTTCTAAAAACGCTGGAGTTGCATCTTCTGTTATTGGTGTTGTTCAATTTGGAGTAGGGGCTTTGGTGTCATCTTTTGTTGTTTTAGCAGGTGCAACTTCGTTAACACCTATTGCTATAGGGATATTTTGTGTTTCTATAACGGGGTTTTTACTTCTTGTAAGCTATAAAAACCCCAAAGGAATTTAATAAATTAATCTACTAAATTATCTTTTAAATACAAATAATCAGATATTTCTGTCCATGATCTAACTTTTTTTAAGTATTCCTCTTGTGATGCAAGAATCTCTTTTATTTGTGCATTTTGACTAATCATCTCTTTAATAATTTGCACATTAGCTTTTTTCATTGCATCCATTACTGGTTTTGGAAATGTTAAGACTTTAATATTTGGATACTCTTGTGACATCTTATTCCAAGCTTCACCATTCATATGATAACTTTGAATATACATATCATATGCTGCTAACTTCATAGATACCTCTAAGATTTTTTGCAAATGAGGAGGAAGTTTCTTATAAGCTTTTTGGTTTATAATAAATTGTAATTCACTAGCTGGTTCATGCCAACCTGTATAATAATATGGTGTAACTTTTTGAAAGCCCATAGAAATATCCATAAGTGGACCTACCCATTCAACTGCATCAATTGCATTTGTCTCTAATGCAGTGTAAATTTCTCCAGGAGCAATATTAATAACTTGCACTCCTACTTGTGCTAAAACTTCTCCAGCAAATCCAGGTACTCTCATTTTTAAGCCTTGTAAATCTTGGACAGAATTTATCTCTTTTCTAAACCAACCTCCCATTTGCATACCAGTGCTTCCTCCTGGATACGAATATACTTTGTGTTTATCATAAACTTTTTGCATTAATTCTAATCCACCACCATAATAAAACCAAGCATATTGTTCAGGAGTTGTCATACCAAATGGCATAGAAGTAAATGGTAGTGTTGCTACATCTTTTCCTTTCCAATAGTAAGATGCAGTATGTCCCATATCATACTGACCACCTTTTACCATATCTAAAATACCAAAAGGAGCTTTATGCCTATTTGCATTGTCAACTCTAATTTGAAGCTGCCCATTTGATAACTCTTCAGCCATCTTTGCCATATTCTTTGCAGCATCAATAAGTGGACTTTGAGTAGGTCCCCATGTTGTTGCCATTTTTAATTTATATACTTTCTCTTTTGCATGAAGTGTTGAGAAAACCAAAACACATGCAAAAAATAGTTTAACTATTTTATACATTTTGTCTTCCTTTTTAAATTTTGTCATTTATTATATCTTAAAAATGACAAAATCATTAACAAAAAGTCATTTTTTTGCTAAATTTTTTCCTGCTAAATATCCACTTGCCCAAGCAAAATGAAGGTTATATCCTCCTCTTTCTCCAGTTATATCTAAAACTTCTCCGCTAAAATATAGGTTTTTACAAAGTTTGCTTTCATATGTTTTTGCATTTACTTCTTCAACTCTTATCCCACCACCACTTACTTCAGCGTGTTTAAATCCTTGAGTTTCTATTACTTTTAGTTTCCAATTTTGTAGTTGATTAATCATTGTTCTTATTTGCTTTTGGTTTATTTCATTTGCTTTTATATCTTTTGAAAGTCCACATACTTCTAGCAGTACTATTGAAAGTTTTGATGGAATTATTCCTTCTAACAAAATAGAAGCCTTTTCTTCTTTTAAAGAGTTTAATAATGTTTGAATATTACTTAATAGTTCGTTTTTGTCTTTATTTGGGAAAAAATTAAGACTTAAGTAAACATCTTGAAATAAAGATAGCTCATAAGAGGCTTTTTGCGAAATATCAAGTATAGCAAAACCAGATACTCCATAGTTAGTGAACAAAACATCTCCTAAAATCTTTTGCTCCAATTGATTATTTACATATAAAGAAACTTCTATATTTTTTTTCACGCCTTGAAGTCTTGTACAATAGTTTTGTTCTATATTCAAACCTACTAAACTAGGATATGTTTGATTAGTTGTATGTCCAAATTTTTGAGCAATTAATAGCCCATCTTCAGTGCTATTTAGTTGAGGAGCTGCTGCTAATCCTGTTGAAACTAAAACTTTATCATAATTATCAAATAACTTATTGTCACTTTTTAGAATAAATTTGTTATCTTTTTTTTCAACACTTTCTATTGAAATTTCACTAATTATGTTTATGCCTAAATGCTTTAGTTGTGCATTAAAAAGATTTACTACTGATTTTGCCTCATTTGATAGTGGATAGACTTTGCTATTTTCTTTAACATCTAACAAAAGACCTATACTTAAGCAAAACTTTTCAAATAATTTATAGTTAAACTCTTCTAATGCAAATTTTGCAAAACTAACATCTTCCCCAAAATAGTTTAAAGTGCTAATCTCTTTATTTGAAATATTACATCTCCCATTTCCACTTGCTAAAATCTTTTTACCTATTTTACTATTTTTATCAAATAGGTCAATATCTATGTTTGGGTTTTCTCTTTTTGCTTGAATACAAGCTACAATTCCACTTGCACCTGCTCCAATTATTGCTATTTTCACATATTTCCTTATTTATAAAAAACTGCCAGCCAAATTGTTGGCTCACTTTGATTTGTATATTTTACCCTATGTCTTTTAAATGCTGGGATATTAACTGCATCTCCTTCATTTAAAACTAACTGTTCATCTTCAAATTCTAATATGGCATCACCTTTTAAAATTACTACAAACTCTGATTCATCTTGCTCATACCAAAAATCTTTTGGCGAGCTTTGACCATTTGATACAATTCTTTCAATTCTTACACTATTTTTTAGAAGTTCTAAATACTCCTCTTGTTTGGTATTTATTGTAACATCTTTAAAAAGTTCTATCTTTTTCATAAATAAAGTGACACCTTTTGTCATAATTTATGTCATTATATCATAAAGACTATTTGTTTATTATAATCTTGACTAAATAAGTAATATATAGAACAATGCCTATTTTATAGGTGATTAAATTAATCAAAACTAAATTGCTTGACATTAATTTAAAAATTGTATATAATTTCATTATGATTATTATAAAAGGAGTTAAATGTTTAACGATACAATTGCAATTCATGCAGGATATGACAATAAAGAAGGATTTGGAACAATGAATGTTCCTATTATGCAAACAACTGCTTATGCCTTTAGAGATTCAGAACACGCTGCAAATTTGTTTGCATTAAAAGAGTTAGGACCAATTTATACAAGATTAAACAATCCTACAACAGATATTTTAGAAAAGAGATTTGCTCAATTAGAAGGAGGTGCAGCTGCAATTTGTGTATCTTCTGGTCAGTCTGCAATTTTCTATGCAATTATAAATGTTGCTGAAGCAGGAGATAATATTATTATTTCAGATAAACTTTATGGAGGGGCAGTAACACTACTTACTCACACCATTAAAAGATTTGGAATTAGTGCAAAAGTGTTTAAATGTGATGATGCGTCAAATTTAGAAGAATTAATTGATGATAAAACAAAGGCTATTTTCTTTGAATCTTTATCAAATCCACAAATTGCTATTACTGATGTTGAAAAAGTTGTACAAATTGCTAAAAAACATGGAGTTTTGACAGTTTGTGATAACACTGTTGCATCTGCAGCGCTATTTAATCCAATTAAATGGGGAGTTGATATTGTTGTTCACTCAACTAGTAAATATACAAATGGTCAAGGAAGTGCAATTGGAGGAATTATAGTTGAAAGAGATGGTCTAAATGAGTTTTTCAAAACTTCTAAAAGGTACTATCATTTTAACACACCAGATGAATCTTATCATGGTTTAGTTTATACAGATGTTCCTCTTCCTAACTTTTGTTTAAGAGCTAGACTTGCTCTTTTAAGAGATATTGGAGCAGTTCAATCCCCATTTAATTCATGGTTATTAATACAAGGCTTAGAAACATTAAATATAAGAATGGAAAAAGTATCACAAAATGCTTTAGAAGTTGCTCAATTTTTAGAGTCACATCCAAATGTAAAATCTGTTTCATATCCAGGTTTACCAACAAGTAAAGAGCATGATAGAGCAAAAAAATATTTTAAAGATGGAAAAGCTTCTGGACTAATCTCATTTGAAGCAAATAGTTTTGAAGATGCAAAAAAAATCATTGATAGTGCGAAACTGTTTAGTGTAGTTGTAAATATTGGTGATTCTAAATCACTTATTGTTCATCCAGCAAGTACAACTCACTCTCAAATGAGCACAGAAGAGTTGTTAAATGCAGGAGTAAATCCAGCAACAATTAGATTAAGTATTGGACTAGAAGATACACAAGATTTAATTGCAGATTTAGAACAAGCTTTAGCTTAGGAAAAAAAATGCCATTAATCTCTTCAAAAGGAATTTATGGACTTAGTGCTATGCACGAGTTACACCAATACAAAAAAGGTGAACCTATGCAAATAAGAGAAATATCAGCAAAAGCTAATATTCCTCAAAACTATTTGGAACAACTTTTAAATAAATTAAGAAAAGCTAATTTAGTTACAAGTATAAGAGGTTCAAGAGGTGGTTATATGCTTAGTAAAGATGCAAGCGAAATATTTGTAAGAGATATAATAATTGCACTTGAAGGTGGAATAAAAATTAGTGATACCAAAAGCAATAACCCAATTGTAAATATTTTTTTAGATGAAAGTAAACAAAAAGTTGAAAAAATTTTTAACCTTACTTTAAAAGATTTAGAAGAGTATGAAAATAGATACCATGAGTATCTACACTATAGTATATAAAATAAAGGAGATAAAATGAAATATGCAAATAATATAACTGAATTAATTGGAAACACTCCACTAGTAAAACTAAAAAAAGCAAGTACAAATGATACTTTAGTTCTTGGTAAATGTGAGTTTATGAATCCAACTCACTCTGTAAAAGATAGAATTGGTTTTAATATGATTAACAAAGCTTTAGAAGATGGTTTAATCAATGAAAATACTACAGTAATTGAGCCAACAAGTGGAAACACAGGAATTGGTCTTGCTGCAGTTTGTGCCGCAAAAGGAATTAAACTAATTCTTACAATGCCAAGCTCTATGAGTTTAGAGAGAAGAAAACTTCTTCAAGCTTTAGGTGCGCAACTTGTATTAACTGAACCAGAAAAAGGTATGAAAGGTGCAGTTGATAAAGCAACTGAGTTAAGCGAGCAAACACCTAACTCATTTGTTCCTCAACAATTTGCAAATGGTGCAAACCCTGATATTCATAGACGAACAACTGCTAAAGAGATATTAGAACAAACTGGTGGGAAAATAGATATTTTAGTTGCAGCTATTGGAACTGGTGGAACAATCACAGGAATTGGAGAGGTCTTAAAACAACATAATCCAGATATTAAAATTGTAGCAGTTGAACCAGAAGCATCACCTGTTTTAAGTGGAGGAAAACCTGGGCCTCATAAAATTCAAGGAATAGGGGCAGGATTTGTTCCAGCTGTTTTAAATACAAATGTATTTGATGAGGTTGTGCAAGTTAGTAATGAAAATGCAATTGCAACTTCAAGAGCTTTAGCTAAGGAAGAGGGTATTTTAGTAGGTATTAGTGCTGGTGCAAACACATATGTTGCTTCACAAGTTGCTGCAAGAAGTGAAAACAAAGGTAAAACTATTGTTACTATTTTATGTGATACTGGTGAAAGATATTTAAGTGCAGGGTTATATGACGAATAGTCATAACCCTTACACATTTTAAAGGGCTTTTATGCAAGAAAAACCAATTCGTTCAGTTGTCAAAACAATATCTTGGAGAACATTAGGAACGCTTGATACTATCGTAATTTCATATTTTATTACAGGAAATTTAGTAATGGCTGCTTCAATTGGCTCAATTGAAGTTGTTACAAAAATGATTTTATACTATTTTCACGAAAGAGCTTGGAACAAAATTAATATTGGTAAAGTAAACGAACCAGATTATCAAATTTAGGAAATTATATGATTGAAAAAATAAGACATTTAAACGAAAAACTAAAAGATTTAAACACAAAAGAGATATTAGAATATTTTTTAAAAAATTACAAAGATAAAATTGCACTTTCAAGTAGCTTTGGAGCAGAAGATCAAGTATTAACTCATATGATTTTAGAGCTTGATAAGAAAACAAAAATTTTTACACTAGATACTGGAAGACTTCCTTATGAAACTTATAGTGTTATGGATAGTACAAATTTAAAATATGGTATTAAAGTAGATGTCTATTTCCCTCAAAAAGAAGATATTGAAAATTTATATAAAAAACAAGGCATTAATGGGTTTTATGAAAGTATTGAAAAGAGAAAAGCTTGTTGTTTTGCAAGAAAAATAAAACCGCTTCAAAGGGCTTTAAAAGATTTAGATGTTTGGATTACAGGATTAAGAGCTTCTCAAAGTGTTACTAGAGAAGAGATGCAATTAGTTGAATATGATGAAATAAATAAAGTTATAAAATTAAACCCTTTATTAAAATGGAGCGAAGAAGATATATGGAAATTTATAAAAGAACATAAAATTCCATACAACAAACTTCATGACCAAAACTATCCAAGCATTGGTTGTGCTCCTTGTACAAGAGCAATTAAAGAAGGTGAAGATATAAGAAGTGGTAGATGGTGGTGGGAAAACCCAGAACACAAAGAGTGTGGACTACACAAAAAGTAAATTTAAATAAATTATAAAGGTTAAATCATGATAAATACAGAGAGATTAACACATTTAAAACAATTAGAAGCTGAATCTATTCATATTATGAGAGAAGTTGTTGCTGAGTTTGAAAACCCTGCAATGCTTTACTCTGTTGGAAAAGATTCTGCTGTTATGCTTCATTTAGCAGTAAAAGCTTTTCATCCTGCAAAACTACCATTTCCACTTTTACATGTGGATACTACTTGGAAGTTTAAAGAGATGATAGAGTTTAGAGACCAAAGAGCAAAAGAGTTAGGTTTTGAACTGCTTGTTCATGTAAACCAAGATGGAATTGATCAAGGAATAGGACCATTTTCTCATGGTAGTGCAGTGCATACAGATGTTATGAAAACACAAGGTTTAAAACAAGCTTTGAATAAATACAAATTTGATGCTGTTTTTGGTGGGGCTAGAAGAGATGAAGAGAAATCTCGTGCAAAAGAGAGAATTTATTCTTTTAGAGATAAAAATCACAGATGGGATCCAAAAAATCAAAGACCAGAACTTTGGAATGTATATAACTCAAGAGTTCACAAAGGTGAGTCTATTAGAGTATTTCCTCTATCAAACTGGACAGAACTTGATATTTGGCAATATATTTATTTGGAGCAAATTCCAATTGTTCCACTTTACTATGCAGCAAAAAGACCTGTTGTAGTAAAAGATGGCGTAAAAATTATGGTAGATGATGACAGAATGCCTATAGAAGAGGGTGAAGAGATTATTGAGGAGATGGTAAGATTTAGAACATTAGGATGTTACCCATTAACAGGTGCAGTCCAAAGTGCTGCAACAACTTTACCTGAAATTATTCAAGAGATGCTTTTAACAAAAACAAGCGAAAGACAAGGAAGAGTAATAGATAACGATAGTGCAGGTTCAATGGAAAAGAAAAAAATAGAGGGGTATTTTTAAAATGTCAATTCAAGAAACAAAAATAGCAAATGATATAGAAAGCTACTTAAAAGAGCATGAGAATAAACAACTACTAAGATTTATTACTTGTGGAAGTGTTGATGATGGTAAAAGTACACTTATAGGACGACTTTTACATGATTCTAAAATGATTTTTGAAGACCAATTAGCAGCAATTAAAAATGATTCTAAAAAAACAAATGCCACTGATAATGAGTTCGATTTAAGCTTATTAGTTGATGGTTTACAAAGTGAAAGAGAGCAAGGTATTACAATAGATGTTGCATATAGATATTTTGCAACAGATAAAAGAAAATTTATTATTGCAGATACGCCAGGTCATGAACAATATACAAGAAATATGGCAACAGGTGCTAGTACTGCTGATTTAGCAATTATCTTAATTGATGCTAGATATGGCGTGCAAACACAAACTAAAAGACACTCATTTATAGCAAAACTTTTAGGTATAAAGCATATTATAGTTGCAGTTAATAAAATGGATTTGGTAGGATTTGCTCAAGACAAATTTGAAGAGATTTCAAAAAACTATTTAAAGTTTGCACAAGAATTAGGACTTACAAAAGATATTACACTAATTCCTTTAAGTGCTTTAAATGGTGATAATGTTGTAAATCGTTCACCCCTTAGTGCTTGGTATGAGGGTGAAACATTAATGGCAACATTAGAAAACATAGAGATATCTGCAGATAGAGATTTGGTGCATTTTAGAATGCCTGTTCAATATGTAAATCGACCAAATTTAGACTTCAGAGGTTTTTGTGGAACAATATCTTCAGGAGTTATTCAAGTAGGTGACAGAATAACTGTGCTTCCTTCTGGAAAAACTTCAACAGTTAAAGAGATAGTTACCTATGATGGAAATTTAGAGTATGCCTATGCACAACAAGCAGTAACTATTACACTAAATGATGAGATTGATATAAGTCGAGGCGATGTTCTTGTAAAAAGCGATGAACAACCAGATAGTGCAAATGCACTTGATGTAAATATTGTTTGGATGAGTGAAGAACCATTACTAAAAGGAAAACAATATTTTATAAAAAGAGCTTCAACGGTAACCACTGGTTCTATTGAAAGTTTTTATTATAAAACTGATGTTAATACATTAGAGCAACAAACTGCAAATACTTTAAATCTAAATGAAATTGCACATGCAAAACTTGATTTAGACCAAGCTATTGCTTTTGATGCTTATGAACAAAATAAAGCAATGGGTTCGTTTATAATTATTGATAGAATTAGTAACAACACTGTTGGTGCTGGAATGATTGTGCAAAAATCAAAAACACAAGCAAAACACAAAGGTGGACAATATAGTCAATTTGAAATAGAGTTTAATGCACTTGTAAGAAAACACTTTCCTCATTGGGAAGCAAAAGAAATTTTCTAGGAAAAATCATGGAAAAAGAGACAGCAGCTCAAAGAGTAGAGCGAATAAAAAAAGAGAAAAATGGTTTAGATGTAATTGAAGATATTAAACAATATGCAAACTTAGAAAAAGAGTTAGATCCAGAAGATATTGATCGTTTTAAATGGTATGGGCTTTATACTCAAAACAGAAATTTGCAAGATGAAGATGATGAAACACTTTATTTTATGCTAAGAGTTAAGCTTATAAATGGAGAGCTTAACTTAAAGCAGTTAAAAACAATTGCAACTATATCAAAAGAGTTTGCAAAAAACAGTGCAGACTTTACAACTAGACAAGATATACAGTTTCACTTTATTAAAATTGTAGATTTACCAGAGATTTTCAAAAGACTTCAAGAAGTCGGGCTAAGTACAGTTTTTGCTGCAGGTGATGTTCCAAGAAATGTGGTTACTTGTCCTGTAAATGGAATTGACCATGAACAAATAACAGATGTTAATGAATTAGTAAAAGAAGTAAATGACTATTTTCATGCAAATAGAGATTTATCAAATTTACCACGAAAATATAAAGTAGCTATTAGTGGATGCAATAAACACTGTATTTCACATGAAATCAATGATTTAAGTTTTAGTGCTACAAAAATAGTCAATAAAATTTTATATGATGTTCATATTGGTGGTGGACTTGCTTCCAATAAACAAATAGCTCAACATCTTGGCTATATAGAGGCTTCACAAATTTTACCAACAGTAAAAGCTGTTAGTAAAATGTATAACAAATATGGTTTTAGAGACAATAGAAGAAAAGCCAGATTAGGACATGTATTAAAAGAGTGGGGGAAAGATAAATTTTTAGAAGTTTTACATGAAAACTTAGATTTTAAACTAAAAGAGAAACAAATTCAAGAGTTCACTTCTTATAACAAAAGAGAGCATTTTGGGATACATAAAAACACAAAAGATGGTTTTAGCTATATTGGTTGTGCGATAGATAGTGGAAATATTGGAGCAAAAGGGTTATTTGATTTACATGAACTACTTAAAAAATATGAAGTAACTACTATAAAAGCAACAATTAGTCAAAATTTTATTATCCAAGATGTTCCAACAAAAAATGCTCAGGCTTTAGCAAATGAACTTAAAAAAATAGGAATTTTTGCATTTCCATCAACTTTTAAAGCTAGAGCACTAGCATGCACAGGACTAAAATTTTGCAAATTTGCAATAAGTGAAACAAAAGATTTAGCAAAAGAAATTGTCACTCATTTAGAGACTAAGTTCCCCAATTTTAAGGAAGAAATATCAATTAGTGTCAATGGTTGCCCAAATTCTTGTGCTCACCCTTGGGTTGTAGATATTGGACTTTTAGGTTGTAAAGTTAAAGAAAATGATGAAACTTTAAGTGGATTTGAATTACTATTAGGTGGAAATTTACAAGGTGTGAAGAGTCAATTTGCACAAAAATCAGGAATTAAGTTCCCTTCTTCAAAAGCTAAAGAGGTTTTAGAAGAATTAATTTCAAACTATATAAAAAGCAATTCAAGCTCTTTAAGAGAGTTTTTAACAAAGCAGGTCAATGTCAAACAACAGTCTATTTAAACCGTTTTTTTCAGTCAACACAGATAAATTAGAGTACATCAAGTACAATACAATTGGCATTCACAAAACTCAATACTTTGATTATACAGCATCAGGTCTTGGGTTTAAACCAATTGAAAATCGTATGTATGATGTACTTAAAACTTATGCAAATACTCACTCAAAAGAGGCTGCTATGGCGCATATTACTCATGAGTATTATGAACAAGCTATCCAAAGTCTTAAACACTCACTTGAATTAAATGATGAGTTTGTAATACTTCCAAGTGGTTGTGGTTCAACTGCCGCTATAAAAAAGTTTCAAGAAATCATGGGACTTTATATACCACCAGCAACACTAAAAAGATTAAATTTAAATGTTGATAAATCTACTCTTCCTTTAGTAATTGTAGGACCTTACGAACATCATTCAAATGAAGTGAGCTATAGAGAAGCACTATGTGAAGTAAAAAGAATAAATTTAAATAGTGAAGGCTTAATTGATTTAATCCAACTTGAAGAAGTTTTAAAAGCAAATCAACACAGACAAATTGTTGCAACTTTTTGTGTAGCATCAAATGTTACAGGAATTGTTACTTGCCATAAAGCAGTATCAACTCTACTTAGAAAATACAATGCCATAGTCTGTTTTGATGCAGCTGCAAGTTCACCATATATGAATGTTGATTGCAACTATTATGATGCCATGTTTGTATCTGCTCACAAACTTTTAGGAGGCCCTGGAAGTTGTGGATTATTGATTATCAAAAAATCATTAGTAGATACTTCAATAGCTCCTAGCTTTTCAGGTGGTGGGACTGTTGAGTATGTAAATCAAAGAGAAGTTATTTATCAAGAAAGCATACAAGAAAGAGAAACAGCAGGTACTCCAGGGATTTTACAACTAATAAAAGCAGCACTTGCATACCAATTAAGAAATGAAATTGGCTTTGATTTTATAGAACAAAGAAAAGACAAACTACTTAGCTACTTATTAACAAAACTTAAAACTGTTCCTAATATTCATATATATGGAAATCCAACTGCAAAAAATATAGGTATTATCTCTCTTAATATTGCAGACATAAACCCTTATGATGTTTGTGCCTTTTTATCTTCAAAAGGAGTTCAAACAAGAGCTGGTTGCTCTTGTGCTGGCCCTTATGGACATGATTTATTGGGATTAAAAAGTCAAGATGAACTAAAAGAGAAGCCAGGTTGGTTAAGAATTTCTATTCACTATAGCCAAACAAAAGAGGAAATAGAAAAACTTTTTGAAGCTATTTGTTTGATTAAGAACTAGCAAATTTAAGGTTGCTTAAAAGCAACCTTTACTTAATATGCTTTTCCTAGGACATGAATTGACAACTGAAATATAAAACATATTTATATTTTCTTGACTATCCTTTAAAAATAAAAAAATTCCTAAAAACAACTTTTTAAAAGTATTCTATTCCTTATATACAGCATATTTTAAATAATTTTATCATCACTTTTCATAAAAAGTGTAACTTATGTCACATACAAATATTTTTTTAAATGATAAAATTTCTTTACATTTTAAAACAAGGAGATTTTATGAAGAAGATTATCGTATCTTTATTATTAACAATAAGTGCACTATTTGCAGCAGATATGGCACCAAATTTTAATGCTACAACTATTACAGGTGAAAATGTTTCTATGGATTCATATTTACAAAGTAAAAAACCAACTTTAGTATATTTTAGTGCTTCATGGTGCCCAATTTGTGCAAAAAACTGGCCATCTATTAATGAAGTGTATAAAACTTATGGTGATAAAGTAAACTTTATCTCATTTAGTATTGATCCAACAGATACAGATGAAGTTTTGACAAAATTAGCAAAAAAACACAATTTAGACTACCCAATGGTAAAAGGAAGTCCAAAAGTAATGGTTGATTTTGGCGTAAGAGGACAAGCTACAACAGTTTTAGTAAATTCAAAAGGTGAAATTGTTTTCAAAGAAAGTGGACATATTTCGCTTAATGAATATAAAAAACTATTAGACGATTTATTGGCAAATGAATAGTTTTATTCTATTTTCTTTTAGCCAAGGGGTATTAGCATTTTTTGCCCCTTGTGCAGTTGCGTTACTACCAGCTTATATTGTCTCTTTTATTTCTAAAAATCAAGAGACAAATAAGTCCAAACTTCACTTAGTATTACGTGGTTTAAAACTTGCTCTTTTTTCTATTTTGGGAATTTTGCTGATTTATGCAATTGCAAGTGGATTTATTGTTTTAGCAGCTGAACTTATTAAAAGTTATATGAAATATATAGCTATTGGATTAGGGGTTTTACTAATAGTCTTAGCTATTCTTATATTATCTGGAAAAAATATAAGTCTAAATATTCATATAAATGCAAAACAATACAAAAGTGAAGTAAAAGAAGCATTTTTCTTTGGAGTTGCGTATGCAATAGCAGCTTTAGGTTGTTTGTTTCCATTATTCTTGGTTGTAGCTTCACAAGCTTTAACAGAACCAAACACTTATTTAGGAGTTAGCTATATAGTTGCTTATTTTATAGGAATAAGTTTACTTATGTTTATTGCTATTATGGGATCTATTTTTGCAAGAGGTTTTATAAGTCAAAAGATAAACTCTGTTTTACCTTATATGCAAAAAATTACTGCAGTTTTATTAATACTTGCAGGTATTTACACTATTTACTACCAAGTAGCTTTAATTTAACCTCTTTAATCCAAAGAGGTTAAATGTTTATTAAATTTTATCTGCCCATTTTAACAGTTCGTTTGACACTTTGAGCTGTTGCAATAACTCCGTAGCCATTCTCTACAAATTGTTTTACTGCATCTATTCTTGCCATTTTTTTAATTCCTTTAACTTTAAAACAATTTTCTCCAAATTGTTATATTAATTAACTGAATTAAATATTGTCTACACTTTCGGGGTCATTCCATTTGTCTCTTCGTTTTCCAGTCTACATTTTATATTCTAAAACATCTTCATTTATAGTTTTATTCAAAATATAGAAGAACAGTTAAATAAAAAATAGGGTAAAAAGAGTTTGTAAAATTTAAATAAATCAAATTTTAATTTATGAATTTTTAAAAAAGAAAGCTTAAGATCTTTATTTTAAGATAAATAAATAGAGACTTTTAAAGTCTCTATTATTTAAGATAATTACATGTCTTTTTTCATCATTTTTTCGTCTTTTTTCATCATTTTTTCGTCTTTTTTCATCATTTTTTCGTCTTTTTTCATC
>CAYJFN010000013.1:0-16673 GCA_964369325.1 uncultured Arcobacteraceae bacterium | reverse complement strand
GTTAAAGCTTTTCCAATATCATGCATAAGCCCTGCTCTTCTAGCTAATATTGGGTCTCCTCCCATTTGAGCAGCTAAAAGTCCTGAAAGATGTGCGACTTCAAGAGTATGTGCTAGCGCATTTTGACCATAACTTGCACGATATCTTAATCTTCCTACAAGTTTTATAAGTTCTGGATGCATAGATTTAATACCTAAATCCATAATAACATCTTCACCTTCTTTTAGAATATTTTTATCAAACTCTTTTTTTACTTTTTTGTATATCTCTTCAATCTTTGCTGGCTGAATTCTTCCATCTGCAATTAATTCTTGAATAGTTTTTGTTGCAACTGCTCTTCTATATAAATTAAAAGATGAAATAGTAATAGTATTTGGAGTATCATCAATTATAATATCAACACCCATTAACATCTCAAGAGCTTTTATATTTCGTCCCTCTTTACCAATAATTTTCCCTTTTGTTTCTTCATCATTAATTGGTAAATTGTTTATAAGTCTCTCTGCTGCAAACTCTCCTGCGTACCTTGTAACAGCTTGTGATAAAAGATTATTAACTTCATCTTTTGAATTTTGTTCAGCTATTTTATATTTTTTTCTAAAAATAGATGCTATTTGTGCCCTTGAATCCTCTTTTACTTTTTCAAACATCAACTCTTTTGCTTCTTGAACAGTTAATCCTGATGCATTTTCTAAAATTTTAATAACCTGTGTAAGTTTTTGTTCATACTCTTTTGTTTGAAGTTTTAAAGTCTCTTTTTCTTTTGTAATTGTTTTTACTTCACACTCTAAATGATCGTTTAAATCCTTCTCTTTTTTTTGAAGTTTTAAAAACATTTCATCATAATCACGCTTTGCTATTCGAAACTCTTTCTCAAACTCTCTTTTTGCTTTTATTTGAGCATCTTTTAAAATAACTTCTGCTTCATGCTCAATTATTTTTGCTTTTGTTTTTGCTTGTTCGATAAAAATATCAACTTTTGTTTTGTTCATTTTTTTTACAACAAGAACAGTTATTACAACGCTTGTTATCGCAACAATAAACCCTTCTATAATATATATATCCATATTAAAACCTTTAAACTAACTAGTAATTATATAATCTGCAAAAATATCGTATTTGTCACTTAAAATTTGATTTGATTTACAAAGTTGTAATTGTGTAAAAATTATGGTTGGTTTATATGGAAGTCTATAAAAAAATCTATCATACATGCCTTTACCAAACCCTATTCGTTTGTAAAGTTTATCAACACCAATAATTGGGACAATCGCTAAATCAATTTTTGCGCGTAAAAATGAATTTGCAGGTTCCTTAATCCCAAATTTTTTCTTTTTTAATGGTAGCCTGTATTTAACAACTTTAAAACTATCTTCAACCATATACGGTACATATACTTCTTTTTTCTCTTTACGAAGTTGATTTATTAATGGCATAACATCAACTTCTAACTCCAATGGAATGTATATTAAAATTTTTTTTGCATCAAGTTCTTTTATAACTTTTTGCAATTTTTCAACTATAATTTTTTCTTTTTTTCTTTTTGTAAATCGTACAACATCTCTTAATTTACTAATACACGACTTTCTAAAATCACTCTTTAGGCGATTCTTATCTATCATATTTAAGCCTTACTTGGGTAAAATTCAAACCCAATAGATGATTTTACCCAAAGGAATTAAAATGCAGTTTAAAAAAGTATCATTTTTAATATTTTTTTTCATTCTTCTTATATTTACAGGATGTGATTCAAAAAATAAAAATGAGCAAAATATAAATGAACAAACAATAAGTGAAGAAAATAGCCCAACAACTAAACAAACTATAGAAGAACAGCCAAATTCAATATACTTTGCAAATCTAAAAACTACTGATGGAAAGATTATAAAAGCAGAAGTTTCAGGAAACAATATGAAATTTGAAGGATATGAAAACAAAATTGTACTTGTAAACTTTTTTGCAACTTGGTGTCCACCTTGTGTTGCTGAAATTCCTCATTTAAACAACTTGATTAAAAAATATCCAAATGATTTTATTGTTTTAGGAATCCTATTAGAGCAAGGAAAATTAAATCAAGAAGTGCTTGATTTTATTGATGAACATAATGTAACTTATCCTATTACAAATTCTAGTGCAAACTTCTTACTTTCTGATTCGGTTGGAGGAGTTAAAACTATTCCAACAATGTATTTAGTTGATAAAAATGGTGAAATAAAACGAGAATATATAGGAATGGTCTTAGAAGAAATGCTTGAAATTGATATCAAAAAAATGTTGGAGAAATAAATGTTTGGACTGTTTTCAAGCAAAAACAAGAGTGAAGAAAATAAAGATATTTCTATAGCTCAAACAGAAGAAAAAAAGAGTATTTTTTCAAAAGCATTAGAAAAAACTTTTGGAAATATTAAACACATAATTCCTGCTAGAAAAGAAAAAATTGCTTTTGATGAGATTGAAGAGATTTTAATAGAATCAGATATGGAATACTCAATCATAGAAAAAGCAATGGATGGTTTGCCAGAAATGATTACGAGAAAACAGTTAAGACACAGACTTGTAATGCTTTTTGAACACGCACCTAAAATAGATACTAGCAATTTGCCATCTCCTTTTGTTGAACTTATTATTGGAGTAAATGGTGCAGGTAAAACAACTACTATAGCAAAACTTGCAAACTCTTATAAAATCTCTGGGAAAAGTGTCCTTTTAGGTGCTGGTGATACTTTTAGAGCAGCTGCTATTGAACAGCTTACAAGATGGAGTGAAAAATTAGAAGTTCCAATCATTAAAACAAAACAAGGCCATGATCCAAGTGCAGTTGCTTATGATACAATCTCTTCAGCAGTTGCAAAAAATATTGACCATGTAATTATTGATACAGCTGGAAGACTTCAAACTCAAACAAACTTAAACAATGAGCTTAAAAAAATTGTAAAAACTTGTAATAAAGCTTTTGAGACAGCTCCTCATAGAAAAATTATGATTTTAGATGGAACACAGGGAAATACAGCAATTGCTCAAGCTATGGCATTTAATGAGATTGTTGGAGTAGATGGAATTATTGTAACAAAACTTGATGGTACTGCAAAAGGTGGGGCATTGTTCTCTATTTCAAATAGATTAGAGCTTCCTATTTTTTATGTAGGGGTAGGAGAAAAACAAGAAGATTTAGTTCCATTTAGTCCAGATGAATTTGTTGATAGCTTACTTGATGAGATATATACAAAAGAAGAAAACTAATATTTCAGTCTACTAAATTCATAATAGCTCTTGCTTATTTGGCAAGAGCTATTATTTATAAAAACTAATTAACTTACCTCTTAATAGGATCTTAATAAAATGACACTTTAGAAACACAAAAGTTACTTTTAAAATTTACTGCTATAAAATTATTCATTATACTTAAAGGAGAAATTTATGCAGAAAAAATTAGTTATTTTGTTGTGTGCTTTTACTTTGCAAGCATTTGCATTCGATGCAAAAGAATTACAAAAAAGAAGCAATAATGGTTTTAAAAAACCTACTATGGAATATAAAGTTCCAGATATCAACACTTTGCCAGATAATGAATTTGGTAAGTTAGTAAAATATGGTAAAGAATTAATTGTTTACACATATAAATATATTGGACCCGAAGTTGAAGATGTCTCTATGAGGTATTCTGGTAATAATAATAGCTGTCAAAACTGCCATTTAGATGCAGCAACTAAAAAATATTCTGCACCATTCGTTGGTACTTTTGGTGCCTTTCCACAATATAGACCAAGAGAAAATGCTATTGGAACTTTAAGTGATAGAATTAATGGTTGTATGCAAAGAAGTATGAATGGATACTCGTTACCTGCTAATAGTAGAGAAATGAAAGCCATGCTTGCATATATGTATTGGCTAAGTCAAGGTTATCCTGTGGGTGGAGCTAAAATTGAAGGTCGTGGCTTAGCAAAAATTGACAGAAAAATGATTAAGCAAAATAAAGCTGATGTTAATAATGGAAAGCTTGTTTATGAAATGCATTGTGCCTCTTGTCATGGTATAAATGGTGAAGGAGTAAAAAATGAAGGCAGAGCAAATGGTTATATGTTTCCAGCATTATGGGGACCAGATACTTATAATAAAGGTGCAGGAATGTATAGAGTTTTAAAAGCAGCTGATTTTATAAAAAGTAACATGCCTTTAGGTGCAACATATGAAAATCCTATTTTAACAGATAAAGAAGCTTATGATGTAGCAGCTTACATGAATCAAGATAGTCATCATAGACCTGAAAAAATCAATAGAAATTCAGACTTTCCTGATGAAACTGTAAAACCACCAGATGTGTATAGACCATCAATGGAGTCAAAAATGCATCAATTTGGTCCATTTGGCAAAATTATTAAATAAGAGGTTACCCCTCTTATTTAATAAAATCATTTATATTCATAAAATATCTTTGAATATTTTCGAAACTGTGATTGCCACCATTTTCTAAACTTATGTTTGAATTGGGAAGTTTTTTTAATGCATCATTATAATCTAGAAGCTCATCGCCTTTTTGAAGAAGTAACATAAAGTTTTTTTCATTTTTAATATTATTTACTTCTATTTCTTCTAGAAATTCTAAATGTTCTTTTTTTACTTCAAAAGTTGAGTCATCAAAGTAATTTTTTGCATATCCAACTTTATCTAATGTTTTGTATGGAGTTATTGCAGGATTAATTAAAACTGCTTTTAAATCATATTTATTTGCTAAATAAATAGAATAATATCCACCTAAAGATGAACCTATTAAACTTACTTCTTCATCTTTGTTTAGCAAAATTTCTATTAATTGTTTAAGTGTATTTATGGCTAATTTTGGAACATAACTAAGTGATGGAGAAATTAAATTTTCACCAAAATGTTCCTTAAATAAAGTTGCTTTGCCCGCAAATCCACTACTTCCAAATCCATGAATATAAATTATCAAAATTTTCTCCTAAAAATATTGCAATTTGAAATATTTCTTTTTATCTAAAAGATTTTTTTGTATGATACCACTATAAAATTAAAAGGCAAATTTATGAGTAAAAAAAACAAATCTTTGTTTGAATGTCAAGCTTGTGGAGAACAATCTAGTAAATGGCTAGGAAAATGTCCAAATTGTGGTTCTTGGGAGAGTTTTATGGAGCTAAGTTCTGAGCAACAAGAAACACTTAAACAAATTTCTAAAATATCAACCACTGCTTCTAAAGCTCAACCTATAACTCAAATACAACAAGATGATGTTACAAGATTTTCATCTTTTGATAGTGAGTTCGATTTGGTTTTAGGTGGAGGAATAGTTTCTGGAAGTTTAACACTAATTGGAGGAAGTCCTGGAGTTGGAAAATCTACCCTTTTACTTAAAATTGCTGGAAATATTGCTAAAAATGGAAAAAATGTTCTTTATGTTTCGGGTGAAGAGAGTGCTGGACAAATTAAAATAAGAGCAAATAGACTTGAAGCAAATAGTGATAACTTGTTTTTACTAAGTGAAATAAGACTTGAAGATATTTTAGCAGAGTCTTTAAGACAAAACTATGAAGTAATCATCATTGACTCTATTCAAACAATATACTCAGATCAATTAAATAGTGCTCCAGGAAGTGTTTCGCAAGTTAGAGAAATTACTTTTGAGCTTATGAGAAAAGCAAAAGATTGTGATATTGCTATGTTTATTATTGGTCACATCACAAAAGATGGAAGCATCGCAGGTCCTAGAGTTCTTGAGCATATGGTTGATACAGTTTTATACTTTGAAGGTGAAACAAGTAAAGAAATACGAATGCTTAGAAGCTTTAAAAACCGTTTTGGCAGCACTAGTGAAATAGGTATTTTTGAGATGAGAAATGAAGGTTTAGTAAGTGCAAAAGATATTGCTTCAAAGTTTTTTGATAGAACAAAACCACAAGCTGGTTCTGCACTTACAGTTAGCATGGAAGGTTCACGTGCTTTGATAATTGAAGTTCAAGCACTTGTAAGTGAAACAACTTATCCAAATCCAAAAAGAAGTGCCACTGGCTTTGATTCAAATAGATTAAATATGCTTTTAGCCCTACTTGAAAAAAAATTAGATCTACCACTAAATCATTATGATGTTTTTATAAATATTAGTGGAGGAATAAAGATAAAAGAAAGCTCAGCAGATCTTGCAGTTATTGCTGCAATTATTTCATCTTTTAGAAATCGTGCAATTTCTAAAGAGTCTATTTTTATAGGTGAAGTTAGTTTAACTGGTGAGATTAAAGATGTTTACTCTATGGATATAAGATTAAAAGAGGCTATCACTCAAGGATTTTCAAAAGCAATAGTAGCAAAGCAACATAAAGACATAAAAAAAATTAAATGCTTTGAAGTTGATGAAGTGCCAAAAGTTATAGAGTTTTTTTAGTTACTTTTTTTATATAAATTATATTTAACACTTTTAAATATATAATTGCGTAACTATTTGAAAGGCAATCATGAGCAATAAAAATAAATTTAAAGTTTTATTTGGTGTTATTTTAATTATAATTGGATTTGTTTACTCAAATTATTGGTTTTTTTTAGGAATTATTCCTATCATTGTTGGAATAACTAATTTTTGTCCCTTATGTGTGCTGATGAATAAATGTTCAATTAAAAGGTAAATAACAATTGATAAGCTTAGAAAATCAAACAGATTTTAATCTTGATTTATCTTTACTTGAAGATATTTCAAGTGAACTTACAAAAAAAGAGATTGAACTTATTTTAACAAACAATAAAACAATTCAAGAATTAAATAATGAACATAGAAATATAGATAAACCAACTGATGTCTTATCTTTTCCTTTGGAGTTTGATTTTGATTATATGCCACTAGGTTCTGTTGTTATTTCACTTGATTACGCAAAAGAAAAAGCTGATGTTTACAAACACTCTTTACAAGAAGAAATAACACTTCTTTTTATTCATGGAATTTTACATTTATTAAACTATGACCATGAAATTGATAATGGCGAACATAGAGCAAAAGAAGAAGAGTTAATTTTAAAATACAATCTTCCCAAAAGTTTAATTGTAAGAAACTCTTAATATGATTGATTTAATAATCTTCACTGTTTCAATGAGTGCGTTAATATATGGTGCAGATTTTATTATCAATCAAAGTGAAAAAATTGCTTTAAAATTTAATATATCGCACTTTGTAATAGGAGCAACACTTGTTGCAGTAGGAACAAGCCTTCCTGAAATGGCTGTATCTATGTCTGCATCATTTAAAGGAAGTGCAGATATTGCTGTTGCAAATGTAGTTGGAAGCACCATTTTTAATATCTGTTTAGTTTTAGGAGTTGTATTTTTACTTGCAAAAAAAATTACTCCAAATAGAGATTTGTTTGCAAAAGATTCTGCTTGGTCAATTTTCCCTATTTTAATCTTTATACTTATGAGTATTGATGGAAAACTAAACTATATAGATGGAATATTGTTTTTATGTTCTATGATTGGGTATTTATTCTTTTTAGTTCACAGTAATCAACTTGAAGATATAGATGAAGAACTTGAAAAAGAAGAGTTTAAGTGGGGAAACACAATTATACTTTTAATAGTTGGATTTTGTTTTGTAATTGGTGGAGCTCATTTTGCTATTGATAGTGCAGGAAATATTGCAAGAACGTTTGGTATAAGTGAATGGGTTATTGGACTATTTTTAGTTGCTTTTGGGACAAGCTTACCAGAACTAATTATCTCTGTAAAATCTGCTTTAAAAAACAATGCTGATTTAGCAATAGGGAATATTATTGGCTCTAATGTTGCAAATTTCACAATGGTGTTAGGACTTAGTGCAATTATAAACCCACTGAATGTAGATCTATACGAAAACTTTTTTGATATAAGTGCAGCTTTTATTGCTTCTTTTATGCTTGTTCTTATAACAGCAAACAAACTTTACAATAAAAGTGCTGGGATTATGCTACTTGTAATTTTAGGATTAGTTATTCAAAATTCTATATAAAATAAACTATGCACAATTAGTACATAAACCATTAAAAACTAAAGTTGTACTATTAATTTTATAAGAAGTCTCTTTTTTAACCTCTGATAAAAGATTTTTAGCATCAAAATGAACATCTTCTATTTTTTTGCAATTCTCACAAACAAAATGAGCGTGGCTATCTTTTATTAACTCATAAACTGATTTCTCATTTGGTATTTTTACTTCTAATACAAAAACTTTTTCAATCATAGTATTAATATTTTTATAAATTGTAGCTAATGAAATAGATGGGAATTTTTCTGATAATTTTGTATAAAGTTGATCAATATTTAAATGTCCGAAATTATATAGTTCTTCAACTATTGCTACTCTTTGAGGAGTTACTTTTAAATCATTACTTTTTAACATTTGAGTATAATTCATTTTTATCCTTAATTTTATATAGAAATTTTTTGATTTTGGAAGTATATATATTTTTTTTAATTTTGTCTATTAATTGATAAAACTATTTGTTGATAATAATTTTCTTTTAAGATAAATTATATGCTAATAATTACTACTAGTGACAATATATTATCTACTAATATACCTTTTTGTGACTAAATAAATGTAATCGTATTTATAAATAAAAAACTAAAAATTTGTTAATATTACATAATTCTTTATTGGACACAAATTTGCATAAACTCTTTTTTCTTTTTTTATTTTCATTTTCACTATTTGCTAAAGATTTTACAGTAGCAACTTATAATGTTGAAAATCTTTTTGATTTAAATTATGACAAAACTGAATATAGAGAATTTATACCCAATAAAACAAACTGGAACAACACTATTTTAAATATCAAGTTAGATAATATTTCAAAAGTTATCAATGATTTAAATACAGACATAATTGCTCTTCAAGAAGTAGAATCAAAAATAGCATTAAGTTTATTAGCTAAAAAAATGCCACAATATCCATACTATGCTTTTATAAAAAATCCAAATTCAACTGTTGGAGTTGGAATTTTAAGTAAATTTAAAATTATTCAAAACAAAGCAATAAAAATAAAAACTTCTTCTAAAATTGAAAGAGATATTCAAAAAGTTATAATTGAAATTCAAAAAGATAAACAACTTACAATTTTTAACAATCATTGGCGTTCTAAAAGAGCTAAAGAGAGTAAAAGAATTGAATATGCTCTTAGTTTACAAAACTATTTAAAAACTCTTCCAAAAGATAGCGACTATATACTTCTTGGTGATTTTAACTCAAATTATGATGAGTATCTAACTTTTAAAAATGATAAAAAGCTAAATGATAGCTATGGAATAACTGGCATAAATCAAGTATTAAATACAACTATAAATCAAGAGTATGTTACAAAAGAGAATTTACAAAACTATTCACAAAAAGTAAACTATAATTTGTGGTTAGAGTTACCTTATCACAAACGTTTTAGTTACTTTTTTAAAAACAACCCTAACACACCTGATAATATAATTATATCACCAGCACTTTTTGATAATAAAAACATCTCTTATGTAAACAATAGTTTTAAAGTTTTAACCTCTTTATATTTAATAAATGGTAAAAAGATAAATAGATGGCAAATGAACAAAGACTTTCACAAAGGCAAAGGCTATTCAGACCATCTTCCTATAATTGCTACTTTTTCTACAAAGCTATTTAATAAAGAGTTTAAAAAAGTATCAAACACTAAAAACAATTTTGATTTTATCTATGAAATTGATACTTTAAATGAAGAAGTTGAAATAAAAAATGTTTTAGTTTTGTACAAAACAAACAATAGTGCTATTTTAAAAACAAAAAATGCAAGATCAATCTTCGCTTTTAATTGTGCTTCAAATTTAGAAGTTGGAAATTCTTATGATATTGAAATTAGTAAAATCAAAACCCATTATGGGCTAAAAGAAGTAACTCAACTTGAAGTTTTAAAAAAACACAAAGAAAAATTTGAGCCACAAAATTTTTATGTAAATGCACAAAATATAAATTTACATGATTTAAAATATCAAAATGAGATTATCACAAATTTAACGGGTATTTATGAAGATGATTATTTACATTTTGGACAAAATAAAATTAGAATTTATAGCAAAAATAAAACTCTTTTACCTAAAAATGGGCAAAAAATCACTATAATATCGGGGCATTTAGGATTTTTCAAATCAAATGCTCAAATAATAATTTATAAAAAAAGTGATTACAGTGTTAATTAAATCTATTTTTACAAACAGTAGTGGTATTTTAGTTTCAAGAATTTTAGGCTTTATAAGAGACGTTTTAACTGCTTCAATTTTGGGAGCAAATATCTTTTCAGATATGTTTTTCATAGCTTTTAAAATACCAAACTTACTTAGAAGAATTTTTGCAGAAGGTGCTTTTACGCAAGCATTTATTCCTGCTTATGCTAAAACAAAAAACAAAGTTAGATTTACTTCTATGGTATTTTTGCAATTTTTAGCTTTTATATTAGTTCTTTGTTTAATAGTAACTCTTTTTTCACATTTTATAACTCAAGCTATTGCTATTGGTTTTGATGAAAAAACTATTGATTTAACCGCACCTTTAGTTACGATTAATTTTTACTATTTACCACTTATTTTTGCAGTAACATTTCTAGCAGCCCTACTTCAATACAAAAATCACTTTGCTACGACTGCATACTCAACTGCTTTATTAAATTTAGCAATGATTATATCTTTGCTTCTTGCACAAGACTTAGAAAAATACACAATTACTTTTTATTTAAGCTATGGAGTTATTGCAGGTGGTGTTTTGCAACTTTTTGTTCATCTAATTGCACTAAAAAAGAAAAATCTTTTTAAAGTTTTTAGTTTCAAAGGTTTAAAAGGTGGTACAACAGACAAGTTTTACAAAAATTTTATGAGTGCAACAATTGGATCTTCAACAAGTCATGTTTCTGCATTTATAGATACTTTATTAGCTTCTTTTTTAGTAGCAGGAAATATTTCATATTTATATTATGCAAATAGAATTTTTCAATTTCCTCTTGCACTTTTTGCAATAGCAACTTCAATAGCACTTTTTCCAATGGTTGCAAAAGCTATTAAAAATGGTGATGAAAACAAAGCCTTACATCTTATGAGAAAATCATTTTTAATACTATTTGCTGTTTTAAGCGTTGCTACTTTTGTTGGTATTGTTTTAGATGAGTTTATTGTAAAACTTCTTTTTGAAAGAGGAGCTTTTACTGAAGAAGACACTAAAAATACTGCACTTATTTTAACTATGTATTTAATTGGTCTTCTGCCTTTTGGACTAGCAAAAATATTCTCACTTTGGCTATATTCAAATAACCAACAATTTCTTGCAGCAAAAATATCTATGAAATCACTTTTTTGGAATATTGTATTTTCGCTTGCGCTTTTTGTTCCCTATGAAGCTGCAGGACTTGCATTTGCGTCAACTCTAAGTGGATTTATTTTACTATATCTTACTATCAAAGAGTTTGGATTTAAAAGATTTTATCTTCTTATGAAAGCCTAAATTTTAGAACTTTTAGATAGAATCATAGTTTTAAATAATCTCAAAGGCACTTTATGAAAAGCTTTTTTAAGCAGTATATTCCTTATTATAAAAACTATATTCCTCAATTTATTTTTGCTTTTATTGGTATGGTTTTAGTTGCAGGTGGTTCAAGCGGAACTGCTTATATAATCCAACCTCTCTTAGATAAAATCTTTATTGAAAAAAATGAACAAATGCTTCAAGTAATTCCATTTATAGTTGTAGCACTATACTTTGCAAAAGGTTTTGGAGGATTCATTCAAGCTTACTTTATATCGTATATTGGACAAGATATTATTAGAATAATTAGAAATAACTTACTAAACCATATACTAACTTTAGATATAGACTTCTTCCAAAAAAAGCACGGGGGAGAACTGATTTCAAGAATAACAAATGATATTAATAAAATACAAAATGCAGTTTCAAGTCAAGTTGCAGAGTTTATAAGAGAAATTTTAACAGTAGTTGCTTTAGTTGGAGTTGTTATTTATCAAAGTGTTGAGTTGGCTTTTTATGGACTTGTAGTAATGCCATTAGCAATTTACCCACTATCAAGGCTTGCAAAAAGAATGAAAAAACTTTCATTTAAAGCCCAAGAATCAATTTCTGATATTACAGCTCATTTAAGTGAAACTTTTAATAACATTGAAATAATCAAAGCTAACACCACTGAAGAATTAGAAGGCTCAAAATTTGCAAATCATAATAAAGAATTTTTCAAAATTAGTATGAAAGCAGTTAAAACAAATGAGCTTACTAGCCCACTTATGGAAGTTTTAGGAGCTGTTGCCGTTGCTGTTGTTATAATTGTAGGTGGAAAACAAGTTATTGAAGGACATTTAACAGTTGGAGAATTTTTTTCATTTATGACTGCCCTTTTTATGCTTTATACACCTATTAAAAGATTGTCTTCACTATACAACAAGATGCAAGAAGCACTTGCGTCAAATGATAGAATTAATGAAATTTTAGCTTTACAATCAACCATTCCAACAGGAACTTTACCATTTATACAAGATTTAAATAGTATCAAATTTAAAAATGTAACACTAAAATATGATGAAAAAGTAGCGCTTGAAAATATTAATCTTGAAATAAAACTTGGAGAAACAGTTGCACTTATTGGTGATAGTGGTGGAGGAAAAAGCTCTCTTGTAAATCTTGTTCCTAGATTTTATGAAACATTTTGTGGAGAAATTTTATTTGATAAAACTTCTATCAAAGATTTAAATATAAAACAATTAAGACAAAATATATCTATTGTTACACAAAGAGTTTACATATTTAACGATACAATTGCAGCAAATATTGCATACGGACATGATATTTGTGAAGAAAAAATCATAGATGTTCTAAAGCAAGCACACGCCTATGATTTTGTTTCAAAACTTCCAAATGGTATTTATACAAAACTAGATGAATTTGGTACAAACTTAAGTGGTGGGCAAAGACAAAGAATAGCAATTGCAAGAGCATTGTACAAAGACCCAAAAATTCTTATTTTAGATGAAGCAACTTCAGCACTTGATAATCAAAGTGAGTCAATTATCTCAGAAGTTATAGAAGATATTAGTAAAAATAAAATCACTTTTATTATTGCTCATAGACTTAGTACAATTAAAAATGCAAAAAATATTGCTGTATTTAAATCAGGTAAAATTATTTGTCAAGGAAGTGAAAAATATTTACAAGAAAATTGTAAAGAGTATCAAAGATTACACAACCTTGCAAATATATAAAACTGCCCATAAAATATATGTTAGGAATGTTTCAAACTATTTTGGGTAAAATGCTAAAATTTCAAAAAAGGAACACATTTTGTTTAACTATGAGACACTAAAAAAGATATTTTTTAAATTTGATCCAGAAACAGCTCATGCTATTGCAGAATTTGGATTAAAAGCTTTACCATATATTTCACCTTTAAATAATTATATGATAAAGAAAAATTTTATTATTGATTACAAATTAAAACAAGAAATTCTTGGTATTACATTTCAAAATCCCGTTGGTCTTGCAGCAGGTTTTGATAAAAATGCGACTATGATTAACTCAATGATGGCATTAGGTTTTGGTCACACAGAAATTGGGACGATGACACCAAAACCACAAGATGGAAACCCAAAACCTAGACTTTTTAGGCATATTGAGGAAAAATCTATTCAAAATGCAATGGGATTTAACAATGAAGGAAGTGCTGTTGTAGCTCACAATCTATCAAAAGTTTTTCCAAATGAAATAGTTGTTGGTGCAAATATTGGAAAAAATAAAACAACATCTGCACAAGACGCTTTAAATGACTACAAAATCTTAATTGAAAAGTTTAAAGATATAAGTGATTATTTAGCTATAAACATCTCTAGTCCAAACACTCCAAATTTAAGAGATTTACAAAATGAAGAGTTTATAACAGAACTTTTTACTATGGCAAAAACTTTAACAAATAGACCAATTTTTCTTAAAATTGCCCCAGATATGCAAGCAGATGTTGCAATACAACTTTGCAAAACTGCTGTTGCAAGTGGAGCAGATGGAATAATTGCAACAAATACAACAATTGATTACTCTTTAGTTTCAAACCCAAAAGATATTGGAGGACTTTCAGGAGCAGTTCTTAGTGAAAAATCTTATGAACTATTTAAAGAAATAGCAAAAGAGCTGTTTGGAAAAACTATTTTAATTAGTGTTGGTGGAATTAGTGATGCAAGTGAAGCTTACAAAAGATTAAAAGCTGGAGCTTCACTAGTACAATGCTATACTGGATTTATTTTTGAAGGCCCTTGTATGGTAAGAAAAATAAATGAAGGTATTTTAGAACTAATGCAAAAAGATGGTTTTAAAACTATTCAAGAAGTTATTGGTTCTGATTTAAAATAAAGATTAATAAAATGATAAAAAATATTCAAAAACTGCTTGTTTTTCAGTTTGCATTTTTTTTAATATTAGCAGGAGACTTAATGAGTAATTCATTACCAAAATATAGTACAAAAACATTAGAAAATGGCTTACAAATTATTGCCATTCCTATGAAAAATGGAAGTAATGTTGTAACTTCTAATATTTTTTATAAAGTAGGAAGTAGAAATGAAGTTATGGGAAAATCTGGAATTGCTCATATGCTTGAACATCTAAATTTTAAGTCAACTAAAAATTTAGAAGCAGGAGAATTTGACGAAATTGTAAAAGGTTTTGGAGGAGTAAATAATGCCTCTACTTCTTTTGATTATACTCAATACTTTATCAAATCAAGTAGCAAAAATATGGATAAATCTTTAGAACTTTTTGCTGAACTTATGCAAAATCTAACTTTAAAAGATGAAGAATTTCAGCCTGAGCGTGATGTTGTTGCAGAAGAGAGACGTTGGCGAACAGACAACAATCCAATGGGTTATTTACAATTTAGATTATTTAATAATGCATACATTTATCATCCATATCATTGGACTCCAATTGGATTTTCAAAAGATATTCAAAATTGGACAATTGAAGATATAAAAGATTTCCATTCAACATATTACCAACCATCAAACGCAATTGTAATAGTTGCTGGAGATATAGAAGAAGATGATGTATTTGATTCTGCTACAAAATATTTTAAAGATATAAAAAATACAAAAGAAGTTCCTCAAAACATATATACATCTGAGCCAAAACAAGATGGTGAAAAAAGAGCAACAATCTACAGAGATTCACAAGTTCAAATGTTAGCAATGGCATATCATATTCCAAATTTTGAACATGAAGATCAAGCTGCACTATCTGCACTAAGTGAGCTTTTAAGTAGTGGAAAGAGTTCTATTTTACAAAAAGTTTTAGTTGATGAAAAGCAACTTGTAAATAGTGTATATGCATACAATATGGATTTAAAAGATCCAGGACTATTTATGTTTATCGCAGTTGCAAACCCTGATGTTGAAGCTACAACTATTGAAACAGAGATTTTAGCCATTATTGATGATATAAAAGCAGGCAAAATCAAAAAAGAAGAACTTGAAAAAATTAAAATAAATACAAAAGCTGATTTTGTATTTGCACTAGAAAGCTCTAGCAGTGTTACTTCTTTATATGGGAGCTACTTTGTAAGAGACAATATAAAACCATTATTTGAATATGAACAAAATATTGAAAACCTAACGATAGATAACTTAGTAGAAGTTGCAAAAAAATATTTAATAAAAGAGAATTCAACAACTCTAATTTTAAAAAATAAGGAATAGTAAAAGTGGAAAATATAATAGGAGCAATGACAGCACTTATAACTCCATTTAAAAATGGGAAGCTTGATACTGCATGTTATGAAAAACTAATTAAAAGACAAATTGAGCAAGGAATGGATGCTGTTGTACCAGTAGGAACTACAGGAGAGAGTGCAACACTAAGTCATGCAGAGCATAAAGAGTGTATTGAAATAGCAGTTGCTGTTTGCAAAGGAACAAATGTAAAAGTAATTGCAGGAGCTGGTTCAAATGCAACATCAGAAGCATGCGATATTGCAAAACATGCACAAGAAGTAGGAGCAGATGGATTATTGTCTATTGCTCCTTATTATAATAAACCTACACAAGAGGGAATTTATCAACACTATAAGGCTATTGCTACTTCTGTAAATATTCCATTTATAATATATAATGTACCAGGAAGAACTGGTGTTGATATAAAAGCTGAAACTGCTATAAGATTATTTGATGATGTGCCTAATATTTATGCAATCAAAGAAGCAACAGGAAGTCTAGAAAGAGCTGTTGAGTTGGTATCTCAAAGACCTGAATTTTGTATTCTTTCAGGTGATGATGCTGTTGACTTTCCAATGCTTGCAAATGGAGCACAAGGAATTATTTCTGTTACATCAAACTTATTGCCAGATTTAAAAAGCCAGTTAGTTCATTCTGTTTTTGAAGGAGACTTTTTAAAAGCTAAAGCTATCAATGATAAGTTATATCCTTTAAATACAGTTTTGTTTTGCGAAAGCAATCCAATTCCAATAAAAGCAGCAATGTATTTAAGCGGTCTATTAGATAGTTTAGAATATAGACTACCATTAACAAAACCAAGCATTGAAACAATGCAAAAAATAGAAAAAATTTTAAGAAATTATGAGGTAAAAAAATAATGAGAGGAAAAACATTAGTTATATCAGGAGCAACAAAAGGAATAGGAAGAGCAACTGCTTACC
>CAYJFN010000012.1:0-17512 GCA_964369325.1 uncultured Arcobacteraceae bacterium | reverse complement strand
AACAATGAAGGAAAACTATAATTAAAACTTTTTAATTATAAAACAAAAAGGCACTCAAAAGAGTGCCTTTTTTTATGTAATTATTTTATATCACTTTTTTAAACCACTAACTATTTTGTAAAAAAGTTCTCATTTTTCTCATTTGTATTAACTCTTTTTGAATAGAAGTATTGAACTCTTTTAAAAATATAATATTTTTATAAAATAGTTCTGAAAGCATATTTAAATCTTCTTGCTCTAAATCAAAATATAGTATATCATTATTTGAAGAAACATATTTATTAATCCAATGTGCCAAAGCAGGAGCTTTTAGCTCCTCGTCTAAACTATCAACATATAAAAGCCTATTTAAAGCCTCTACAGACCTGTCTCTTCTTTCCATGCTTCTATTAATCCTTGTACAACTTTAATAACTTGATTCACTGAGTTTACATTATTATCAATTCCAGCAGCAAAAAGAGTTTCTATTTGATAAAGATATAAACCATCTAAGTAATATGAAATCTCACCACCATCGAAATCTAGGACATTTCTTAATTCATCAAAAATTGCAATTGATTTGTTTATATAAGTAAATTTTGATTCTACATCATCTTCTTGCATCGAGATTTTTACAAGAGATAAAAATTTTAGTAAACCTTCATAAAGTTTTAATATCAGAACATAAGGGTCATCACTAATAGCATTTTGTTGATTGTATACATCTATACCCATTAATCTCACTCCATAATATACTTATCTTTGAATAAAAGATAAGTATATTATATAAAAGCTTAAATGTATCTATTAATTTTGTGCAGTTGACTGTGCAATAATCGTAGCAAGTCCGCTAAATGAGTTCTCAAACTTAGTAATAATTACTGTATATGCTGCAAATTGTGCTGCCATTTGTTCATATTTTAAATCCAATGCTTCTATTGCTTTCTCTTTTTCTTCTTCTAATGTGCTTCTTCTAGTTTCCATATCTTCACCATACAAAGCTAAAAGTCCACCAGAGAGTGTAGATTCATCTACATACGATTTTAATCTAGTTCCAATTCCTTCATTTTCTGCGCTTCCAACAAGAAGTGATTTTAATCCATTATAATCTTCAGCAACTGCTTCACTAAAAGTTGCAGAGTCCAATATCAAATATCCAGCATCTGTCAATTCTATACCATAGTTAAAAATACTTTTATCACCTTCTTGCCCGTAACTACTTCCAAATAAAATATTTTTCAAGTCATTTTGTATAGTTCTTAAAGTTGCAGGATCATCTATTTTTGAATCTGCACTTTGTGTGTATTCATAAAGAGTATCAACCATACCATTGTAAATATCAATTAACTCTTGAAAAGATGTTTGAATATTTGCTGTATCTCTTTGTATTGAAATAGATGATATTCCTGTTTCAAGTGCATTTATTATTAGACCGTTACTCATGACAACATTGTTTTCTGATAAATTATAATCAATTCCATCAATAGTTGCTTCTAGATTTTGTGCATTTTGAGTTTCTTTAAATCCTCCCAACGCATCTGCTGCCGTTCCAGAAATAGTCATATTGTTTTCTACACCGCTTTCAGAACTTTTTATAATCATTCTGTATTCACTGTCTCCAACTTGCTCTAGCGCAACATCTAACTTTGAGAAATTATTCATCTCTTTTACTAATTGCTCATATGTTTTGCCTTCAGTTTCAAAAGTTAAAGTATCTTCACCTATTTTAATTTCTAATGTTCCAGCACCCATAACAGCAGTTTTATCAGAAATAGTTTGGTTTGCCATGTGAACATCTTTTTGTGCTAACTGTTTAATATCCACAGTTACTGTTCCAGGATTAATATTACTTGTATCTGTTGCATCAAAAGAAGCTGACGTTCCAGCAGTTTTTGCATAAACAGCATTAAAAGCATTTTCATCTGTACTATATAAATCAAACTTTTTTGCTGCTGCTAAAAGTTCATTCATTTTTGTTTCTATTTCTGCAAATTGCTCTACTTCTAGATCCCAATCTTCAATTTGAGTTTCAATAGGAACTACTTGTGCTTCTCTTTCTACCTCTTTTAGCTGATCAATTACATCTTGAGATAGCCCAGCTGAACCGCTACTTCCTAATCCTAATATTCCACTCATAATATTCTCCTTTACTGCTTAATACCAAGCAGAGTTTGTAGCATCTGATCTGATACTGTTATAACTTTCGCACTAGCTTCATAGGCAGCTTGAAATTTCACCAAATTTAACATCTCTTCATCTTTATCAACTTTTACAATTTGCTCATAAGAACTATTCAAAGAAGTTCCTATACTCTCTTGTGAATCTAGCAAATAATCATTGTTTTCTTTATCTCTTGATACTTTTGTTAATAGTGTCTGATAATAATCAGAAAAAGACATAGCATCTTCTGAGTTTGGATTTTGAGCAGAATTTTCAAAACTAAAATCCGTTTTGTATCTAAAAGTTACTAAATAGTCTAAATCACTTTGTGACAAGCTTTTCACTGAATCTGCATTAAATTGAAGTGATTTTACATCGCTTCCAGAAAATAAATTTAGATTAATTTTATTTTGAATTTCAATTCCTACATTATTAAATGAATCTTCACCATACATATAACCATCTTCTGTTGCTGCATATGCTGTATGTATATCGCTTAATGTAAAAGCCAAAGCATCTAGCATATCTTTATAACTTTGCAAGCTATTGTTTTCAGAGTTTGTTGATAAGTTATCTAGTTTAGCAGCTATTGTTCCAGCAGCTAAACTTACAACCTCTTCATCAGTTGACTGTAAATAAATATTGTTTGAGGCTTCTGTACTTTGAGATTTATTTACATCAAAAGTTATATTCTCTGTCACACCTTGTGTAGCATCACCTCTTTCAAAAGAAAGAGTACTTTCAAAAGCGCCATCAATTCCATCAACTTTTGATTCTATTACCAAATATCTATCTGTTGTATAATCTTGTTCTACTAACTCGCCTTTGTTATCTATTCTATAATCACCATTATATGCCGTTACAAGTTTATTCATATATGGATCATAATTTATAGCAGTGCTTATTGCTCGTATATAAGTTGAATCATTTACAACATCATTGGCATCAACTATGCCATCACCAGTTATGTCTAAATCATTTCCTAAAGAGTCTTTTACTGTTTGCCCATAAGTTAATTCAATACTTCCAACATTATCAATTGTATAAACAAACTTATCTCCTTCATTCATTATCCCAACTTGCGCCTGCAATGAACTAGTTCTTCCATCATCTTCTACATATTGATTTTTTTGAGCTCGCAAATCTTCTACAATTGAAAACTCTCTTACATTTTCATTCCATAAAGCTCTGTGTTCACCAATAGTAATTTCATAAACGGGTTCTTTATCTACTTTAATATCTACGTATTGAGATAATTCTTTTTCTAAATAATCTCTTCTGTCAAGCAAATCATTTGTTGGAGATTCTTGATTTCCTATTTCGTCATTGATTTCTGAAATTTCATTTAATATCTCATTGACTCTTGCAGCATCTTCTTTGACACTTTCCAAAAGATGGTCTTCTTGAGCCTCAATGTTACTATACAGATTTTTTAAATCATTTACTAACTCATTTGCTTGCGTTATATAATTATTTACAAAAATAGGATTATCTGTATTGCCTTGTAAGTCTTCTAATGCTTTAAAATATTCATCCATTGCTTTCGAAAATCCAGACGTATCTGTCTCTTCAAACATAACCTCTATTTCGCCAAGTACACTTGAAAGTTCACCATAGTATGCTTCTTTTGAACTCTCACTTACTATGTTACTATATAAATACTCATTTGTAGATCTTATTACATCGACAACAGAAACACCTCTTCCCGTAATATGGTTATTTATATGTTCTAACTCACTTGTAGCAACAACTCTTTTTTTGTATCCAGGAGTATTCTCATTGGCTAAATTATTTGAGACATTGTCTATTTGTGTTTGAGTTACACTTAAACCTGTTTGTGCCGTATAAAGACTGTTTAACATAGACTACTCCTTTCATAATATATTTGTAATTTTGACATTACATTTCTTAAAACTAGATTAAATTATCTTGCAACCATTCCTAACGTCGTTGTTATCATCTCTTGTAAAATTGTAGCTACTCTTGCATTTGCTTCATAAGCTGCTTGAAACTTTAATACATTTAGAGTCTCTTCATCAGTATCAACTTGAACTATTTGGTCATATGCACTTTTAAGTGATTGAGTAATGCTACTTTGTGTATCTACATAATTATCATTATTTGCTTTATATGCCGAAATATCAAATAAAAATGATTGATAAAACTGTGAAAAACTTGATCCAAATTCATCTGTACCAGCTAAAATATCCGCATTTCCACTAACATCTTCTTGTCCTTTTGAGTTGAACAAAATATCATCTTTTTTTGAAATAGACACCAAGTAATCGTAATCTTTTTGATCTAAAGTATTTACAACTGCATCATTAAATTGTAAACTCATTACATTTGAACCGCTAAATAATCCAATTGAAATAGACTCATTAAATGTTTCTCCACTGCTTATTCCAGCATCTTGACCATAAATATATTCATCATCTGCATTTACTATATAGCTTTTTGTGATATCCGATAAGGTCGCTGCAAAATCATCTAAAGATTGTTTAAACTCTTCTATTAAATTATTAGAAGATTGCGAATCCAGATTTTGAATTAACACAGAACTACTTCCACCAGAAATTTCTACTTTTGTATCATAACTTTGAATATAACTTTCACTTCTTGATTCTTGACTTTGTTTTTCATTTTTTTCTATAAATGCAGTTTCATATAAGCCATTAGCATTATTATCAGTAAAATGAACTAAAGAAGAGTCAAAGTCACCTTCGCTTCCAGCAACATTTGAACTTACTTCAAAGTTATCATTGTTATTTGGATTAATACTTGCAGTTACATATTTACTCATATTTTCATCATTGTTAATTTTATAAGTTAATGCTTCCATAATATTATTTTCATTAACTGTTACACCATTTACCACTTCACCATATTGAACTTCTACAGTATATGTACCATTTAATGTGTATGACAATTTATCATTTGGATTTGTAGCAGCATTGTTAAGCGTATAGTCACTTTTTTCAAATCTATCTACTTGAGGAATATGAGATTCTGCATAACTAAATTCTCTTACATTGTTGTTTCTAACTGCAATTGTTTCACCTATGTAAAGAGTATAATCGCCATTTTCATAAGTTACATCAATATCAACCATGCTTGCCAACTCTTTTTCTAACAAATCCCTTTTGTCCAAAAGATCCAACTGTGGCACTGTTGATTTTGCAATTGCTTCATTTAAAAGTCCAATATTTTCAACAATCTCATTTATATTTCTTACATCTGCTTTTAAATCAGATTCTAATTTTGTTTGTTGAGATTCCAACTGCTGATACATTGCTTTTAGTTCTGTTACTACTATATTTGCATTTGTTTTTAATTGTTCTTGAAAAGAGCTGTTGTCAGGATTACTTTTTAAATCTTCTAAGCTTTGAAAATATGCATCAAGATCCTTTGAAAAACCATTATCATCTGTCTCTTCAAAAATATCTTGAATTGCACCTAGTATAGTTGAAAGTTCTTCATATGATGCTAGTGTTGTTGTTTCACCAACATAATTTTGATATAAAAAAATGTTAGCACTTCTCTCCACACCTGCATAATCAACACCTCTTCCTGTTAAGGTATCTTTTATATGTGCTGCTTCATATATCTCGTCAAGTCTTTTCGTATATCCTTCTTCATTCTTGTTTGCAATATTATTGTTAGCATTATTTGCGCCTTGCATTGAAGATGAAAGTCCTGTTTCTACAACATGAAGTGCTGAAAACATATAAACTCCTTTTCTGAAATTTAGATTAAAATTGTTGTTTGTATTATAGTATAATTTTTAAAAAAAGTAAAAGATATAATTAAAACGGCCAAATTGATTGTAATAATTTCAATCCCCAAGGAGTTTCTAAAGCATCTTTTTCTTCACCGTCTTTTTTATATAAAATTTTTAAATTTGCTATTTGTGATGATTGAATACTATTTTCAGGAGTAATATCATAAGGCCTTATTACTCCGCTTAAAATAATTTCTTGATGTTGCCCATCTATTAACATCTCTTTTGTACCTCTAATAAAATAATTTCCATTTTGATAAGTTTGTTCAATTATTACAGAAACTGTTGTTTCAAAAGTTTCATCAATTTCTGATTCAGCAGTTCCATTAAATCCTGAATTTGATCCTATATTAGCATCAAAACCTAATACACCTGTAATTGAATTTGCTATACTATTTATAGTGCTATTAGGATTTGTATTACCTGCACTAGGGGAAATAACTCCTCCACTAAAACTTCCATTTGAGTCTTTTGAGGTTGATCTGCTATTACTTGTTTCTGCTTGCAATTCTTCACTAATTACAACTTGTATAATATCTCCAATTTGTAAATCTTTTTTATCTGCGAATAATGATGCACCTTGAACTGCGTAAAGAGACCCTTTCTTAGTAACAGGCTTTGGATTATATTTTGGGATTTGAATTGGAGGTTGATTAAAATCCAACTCCTCTTTTTGAGCACAACCACTTAGAAAGATAAGTATTAAGGAAAAAGCAAATATTCTACAAGTTTTTACCATCATATTTACTTTCTACTATGTTGTTTAAATCTATAGCTATTTTTATATCCTCTGGGCTTTCTTTCACTAAAGCCATTACTCCATATCTAACCATTAATGGTTCTAGTTTTGCATCAGGGTCAGTTGCGATATAAAGTTTTTTACCTACGATTTTTATTGTTCTTACTTTTTCTTGAGTAATTAAATCTACTGCTATTTGAGCCTCATCAAAAATGATATTTTCTATATCCAAAGCTCTTTTTTCTATCATTTGATTTTGCTGTAATTTATCAATCTCTTGCTTTTGCTCTTGTTCAAATTTATCACTCATATGGAAATAATAAACAGTAAATAAAGAGAGTAGTGTTGCTGCAACTGCTAGCTTTACTATAGGTCTTTTATAACTATTTTGTTTTACTGTTACTATCATTGCTTATTTAATCACAAAAGATGTAAAAAATATATCTTTTACACTATTTCTTTTCATGTCACTGTCAGCAACTGCTTTATTTAAAATAGAGTTAATACCTTCAATTAATTCCTCTTTTAATAACTCTTTTCCACCTACTGTTAAAAGTTCCTCAGAATTTCTTGAACTTATCACTGAAATAACTAAATCCATAATTTCTGGCTTAGTGCTATCTATTAGCCCTTGAATTCCCTCTTCTGTACTATTTAAAGAAAATGACAACTTCATAAGTTTCTCTTTTCCTTTAGAACTAGTAATATTTAAAACCATATCATTAATTTCTACTTTAAAAGATGCTATACTAGAATCATCAGTATCCAAGGCTTGCGATTGAGTTTGATTTGTTCCTTGTTGGTTTGAATTTATACTTTGATAAAGGAAATATCCACCACCTACAATTGCAATTAATAAAATCACTATTAAAGCTATTAAAGCTATTAAAATACCTTTTCCTCCACCTGCAGGCTTTTGCTCTTGCGATACTTTCTCTTCTGCCATTATAACCCCTTACTTACTACTATTTTTTAATTTCTCTGTAATTAACGATGCGTGTCCGACATCTAAAAATTTCATTATTCCTGTTACATTTTTTTCTTTAAGCTTTATTATTATATCAAAAACATCTTCAATTTTTCCCTCATCCATCATTTGGTTAAAAATTATTGCTGCATTTTTATGCTTCATTGTATCATATATTTTAGCTATTTTATTAGAAATTTCACCCTTTATCTCTTTTAAAGTCTCTTCATTTTTATTATATAAATCTTGTACCTCTTTTTTTTCTGACTCTACTTCTTTTAATAAACCTTCTAGTTCTTTTTTATTTTTTTGATACTCTTCTTCTTTATTATTATAAAAAGCCGTAAGTTCTTCTTTCAAAGCTAGTACCTCTTTTTTTTCTTCTAAGTAAGAAACTTCACCTTCAGGTGCAGCCTGCAAGTAAAAAAAGGTTAAGCATACTACTAACACAATTTTAATCATTTATCTTCCTAACTAGCTATATATTTACTTTGAATATATTCTGCCATTGTCTCTTCTTCATCTTTTAATCTTATTTGTAGAGCCACTTTTTTTTGCTCTTGTACTAAATAGTCAAACTGTTCACTTTGTTTTAACAACTCTTTGAGTTCTTGAGTTGTTTTTTGTAACTTATTTGTTAATCTATTTTTTAAACTGTTGAGTTTAACAATATGTGCATTCATAGTGTTTTTATGCATTTGTAAAATTGCAAAGTCTGAAATAGCTCCATGCCTATTAACACTAGTTGTGCTTATCTTATGCTTTGTCATCATAATTTCAGCATCTAATGCTTCTATTTCATTCTCTAATTTTACTCGTTCAAGTATTTTTTGATCTGTTTGTAATTTTTTTAAGCTAAGCAATTTTTTTATCATAAACTTACTCTCCAAAAACTAACATTAAATCCCATAATTCTTTTGTGTATGTTTTAACATGTTCGCCCATCCAAGGCAATGAAATTAAAATAAACACTGCAACTAAAATCATCTTTGGAACAAAACTTAATGAAGCATCACTTACTTGTGTCACAGCCTGAAAAATACTTATTATAAGTCCTATAATCATACTAACAATCAATGATGGAAGACCCAAAAGAAGGATTATTTTTACTGTATTTTCTGCAATAGCAAGTAAGTCCATTATTACTCTTTAATTTTTATTGTAATCTCCAAAGTCTTATTATTTAATAGTTGCGTAATCAATGCTGACAAGTCATTTACGCTACTACTATTTAATTCAACCTCAGCTTTTTTTTCTACACTTTTTTGAGTAGATTTTGTTGTACTTGAACCGCCAAGAGCTTCTATTAAATCATTTTCACTTAAATTATCCAATTCAGAAAATTCATTATTTTCCATATTATTATTCCCTTTTTCTTCTATTTTATTATTTTCTATATCTTCAATTATTAAACCAAAATCATCATCTTCATTTATCGTATTGTCACTTTTATTTACAATTTCTTCAACCACTAATCCAAAATCATCATCTTCTAAATTTATATCGTAACTTCTTTTATCTTCATATACATTTTTTTTAGCATCAAAGGATAATTCATTTCCAAAATCAAATAAGTTATCTAATTCATCACCCAAAAAACCAAAATCATCATCTTTATTCAAATTCTCAATATCTATTTTATCATTTTTATTTTTTGAAAAATTTTTATCTGACACTTTATTATTCAAATAAATAGGTTCTTCATTTAACTTTTCTTCTTCAAATAAGTCCTCTAATGTTTCTAAGTTTTTATGCTCTTCTTCTAGTTTTTTGATTATTATTGAAGGGATATCTGAAATACTATCTACGCTTAAGTTTCCTATTACACCAAACTCTTTTAAAAATTCTTCTTCTATTCGATCTTTGTCTTTAAATAAATTTAGCTTTTCATTTAAGGAATTTTTTCTAATGATTTTTTCTTCATCTATTAAAAATATATTTTTAGGGTTTTCTCTAATTGCATCTTTTAGTTTGTTTAAAGAATTTAAGTCAATTATGCTGTCATTATCATTTAGTCGGAACTTCATATTTGAATGTTCAAAAGCGTTATGTATGTTATTTTTAAAACTCTTACTACCATAAATATATATATTCACAAATAACCTTAAATTATTTTTAGGGTTATTATACCTGCATTTTATAAAAATTTAGATAAAATAAACAAAATTCAGATAATTGAGGGATTGTATTGAAATATGTATTAGTTTTATTTTTATTCGTATCTTCACTTTTTTCACAAACAATTAAGGATATTTCATCAGTTGTTGGAATTAGAAAAAACCAACTTATTGGATATGGGTTAGTTGTAGGACTAGCTGGAACTGGTGATAAAAGTAAATTTACAATGCAAAGCTTACAAAACTTACTGAGAAACTCATATATCAAAATGCCTTCTTCTTCAATTTCATCAAAAAATATTGCTGCAGTTATGGTAACAGCGGAACTTCCTGCTTTTGCTAGGCAAGGGGATCATATTGAAGTAAAGGTATCTGCAATTGGAGATGCTAAATCAATTGATCAAGGAGAGCTATTAATTACACAATTAAAGGGCGTTGATGGTAATGTTTATGCTCTCGCACAAGGAACAATAACTTCTGACACAAATGCAACTACTGGTATTATTTATAACGGCGCAATTATAGAAAATGAAGTTGATTTCTCTTTACAAGATGAAAAAGAGATTACATTAAGTCTTTTTAAAGCAGATGCTACAAATGCAGACTTAATTGAAACAAGAATAAATGAAACTTTTGGGCCCGATACTGCACAAGCTATTGACACGAGAACAATAATTGCTACTAAACCAAAAAATATGTCCATAATAAAATTTTTAGCATCTGTTCAAAATTTAGAGATTGATTCAAACTTTAAACAAAAAATTATTATTGATTCAAAAAGGGAATCAATAATAGTTGGTGGTGATATTCCTATTAAACCAGTAACTATTACAAGAGAAAATTTTACAATTAGAATCAAACAATCTCCTTTAAACGCAGAAGAGTGGGAGGATCCAGCACTTAATCAAGGGCAAGATATAGGCGATGATGTTAAGCTTGACCAAAAACCAACTATTGTTAATTTAGATAACACTTTGCTAAATTCTAAAAACCAACCAACAATTGCTGATTTAATGAGAGCTATGAAAGTAATGCAACTTCCAATTGCTGATATAATAGAAACTATTAAGATGCTAAGAGATTTAGGTGCAATTGATGTAGAAATGGAAATAAGAGGTTAAAATGGCTGAATTTTTAAGTCAAGACGAAATAGATGCTCTTTTAGATATTGCCGAGCAAGGTGAAGATATTGAAAGAGAACAAGAAACCAAAACTGTATCCAAAGAAAGAAACTACTCGATTTATGATTTTAAGAAACCAAATCGTATTTCAACAGAACAATTTAAGGCTTTTTCTACTTTACATGACAAAATGTTAAGAGATTTAATTACTGATTTATCAGCAATGCTTAGAAAAATAGTTGATGTAAAACTATACTCTATTGAACAAATGACTTATGGAGAATTTATCTTATCAATTCCTCAACTAACCTCTTTGATAACTTTATCTTTGAAACCTTTAGACGGAAGAATTGTTGCAGAGTGCAATCCTGGTATTTCGCATAAAATTATTGCTGAACTTCTTGGAAGTGGTGCAATTGCTGCAAATGATAACTTAGATAGAGAATTAACAGAAATAGAAGTAGAAATATTTGAACACTTTTACAAAGTATTAGTTTCTCACATGCAAAGATCATGGCAAGAAATAACTAATTTAAATTTTAAAATTGAATCACGTGATACAAATGCAAATTCAATTCAAGTTATCTCTGATCATGAAATTGTTTTACTTGTTGTTTTAGAAATCACAATTGATGATGATTCAGGATTTTTATCTATTTGTTACCCTATTTCTTATATTGAAACTCTTTTAAATAAGATTGTTGAAAAAATCTTTGCCGAAGGACGCAATAAAAAAATTAGTAAAAAAAGAGATATTACTACCCTAATATCTGGTGCGAAGATGAATATCCAAGCTATTATGGCAGAAACAGAACTTAATGTTTTAGATATTTTAAATTTAAAAGAAGACGATATTATTGTGTTTAATAAAAATGCAACTACTCCAACTGCAACTTTATATATAAACAATAAAGAGAAATTTTTATCATTATCAGGTACTTCAAATAACAGAAAAGCTGTACAGATTAAGTCTAATATTGACCATGAAAAACAAGAAACTTTGGAAATATTAAGAAATATGAGAGAAGAGAGACACGAGCAACAAAAACTTCAAGTGCAAAATATTAAAAAGCTTCTTGAAGAGAGGCATTCTTATTAAAAAGTTGATTATAGCTTTAACTATAATCAACTACTCTTCTATACTCCAAGCTATGTTTTCACCTGCATACATAGGAACAACTATTTCAAAATCATTACCATAACTTGCAGGAACGCTAAACTCTTTTTTAATTAGTTTGATACTTTTTTTAGGAGGATTTATTTCATAAATTTTTAGTGCATTATCGCTTACAAAAGCATTTAAATTTTCTAAAGAATTATTATCCTCAAAAAATTGTGCTAAAACTTGAAGTGCTATTGGAGCAGTAAATACTCCAGCAGCACAACCACAACACTCTTTTTTATGTTTTGGATGAGGAGCTGAATCAGTTCCTAACATAACTTTTGGATGTGCTTTTAGTGCTACTTCTTGTAAAGCACTTCTATCTTCATATCTTTTAGCAATTGGTTTACAAAATAGATGAGGATTTAACATCCCTCCAGCTACATCATCTAAAGTTATTAGTAGGTGCTGAACTGTAATTGTTGCATATAAATTGTCGTACTTGTCCAACAACTCAACTGCTTCTTTGGTTGTTATATGCTCCATTATGATTTTAAGTTTTGGAAATGCTTGTGCTAAGCTTTCATATATTGGCATAAACTCTTTTTCCCTATCCATCACAAAACCATTTGTTTCGCCATGAATACAAAGAGGAATTTCAAGTTCACTCATAGCTTCTAATGTTGGCTTTAATGTTTGAGTATCTAAGCTTGAAACTCCTGTTTCTGAATTTGTCGTAATTCCTGCAGGATATAGTTTAATTCCTAGAATATGCTCTTTTACATCTTTTAAAAATTCATAACTATATTGTTGGAAAAACAAAGTCATATATGGCTCAAATTCTTCTTTTTCACAAGAAGCAATAATACGATTTTTATATTCAACTACTGCTTCTTTTGTTGTAAGTGGTGGAACCAAATTTGGCATAATTAATGCGCCACTAAATGTTTTTGCAGTTAATGGTGCAACTAGCTCAAGCATTTTATCATCTCTTAGATGTAAATGCATATCCAAAGGGGTTGTTAAAGTAATTTGTTTTGACACTAAATAGCTTCCTCGTCTTCTTCGCCTGTTCGTATTCTAATAGCTTTTTCAACTGTTGTTACAAAAATCTTTCCATCTCCAATTTTTCCAGTTCTTGCAGAGTCTACGATAATTTTAATTGTCTCATCTACATTGCTATCATCAACAATTAGTTCGATTTTTATTTTTGGTAAAAAATCCACCACATATTCAGCACCTCTATACAGCTCACTATGTCCTTGTTGTCTTCCATAACCTTTTACATCAGAAACTGTCATACCAGTAACTCCTGCTTCAGTTAAAGCATCCTTAACATCTTCAAGTTTAAATGGCTTAATAATTGCTTCTATTTTTTTCAATTTTAATCCTTTTTTTCATTTGATTATTTTATCTAAATTTATTTGAATTCTTAATTTTAGAATATCGTCATACGTTAAATCACCTTCACAAACTCTAAGCCTTTTTAAATTCTGGGTAACACTCTAAACCAATTTCATGGATATCAAGCCCAGTAATTTCAACTTCTTCATCCACTCTTAGCCCAACAATCATATCAAGTATTTTCCAAACAATATATGATGCTATAAACACAAACAATCCTACAAAAATCACACCTTTTAATTGTGCAAAAAATGTTACTTCTGGATTAAAAATACCTACAGCTAATGTTCCCCAAATCCCAGCAACTAAGTGAACACTTAAAGCACCTACAGGATCATCTATTTTTAATTTATCAAAAAATGGAACTGCAAATACAATCAAAATTCCTCCAATTGCTCCTTCTATAAAAGCAACCATCATACCTAAATCTGGTCCTGCTGTACAAGCAACAAGCCCAGCTAATGCACCATTTAAAACAAATGTTAAATCAACTTTTTTATAAATCAATTGAGTCAAAATTGCTGCTGCTATTGCTCCTGCACAAGCTGCCATATTTGTACTTGCCATAACAGATGCAATTGCTGCAATATCCTCTTTTGAACCTAATGCTAATTGAGAACCACCATTAAATCCAAACCAACCCATCCATAAAATAAATGTTCCAAGTGTTGCTAATGATAAATTAGAACCAGGAATTGGTCTTACTTGACCATTTTTACCATATTTCCCTTTTCTAGCTCCTAGTATTAAGACTGCAGCTAATGCAGCCCAACCACCAACGCTATGAACAACTGTTGAACCAGCAAAGTCACTAAATCCAGTCATTAATCCCCCAAGTTCAGAACCACCCCATGACCAGTGACCTTGAATTGGATAGATAAATCCACTTAAAATAACAACAAATATTAAGAATGGCCATAATTTCATTCTTTCTGCAATTGTTCCTGAAATAACTGAAGATGCAGTTGCCACAAACATTACTTGAAAAAAGAAATCAGCCATCACAGGATAACCCATTGTTTCATCTGTCTTTCCACTAAGCATTGCTCCACTTCCAAAAATTGTTCCACCTTCACCATACATTAAATTGTACCCTATAAAATAAAACATGATGCATGAAATCGCAAATAAAGCAACATTTTTTGTAAGAATTGTTGCACCATTTTTTGTTCTTGACAATCCAGTTTCAAGCATACTAAAACCAACTGTCATCCACATAACTAGAACTCCTGAAAAAACAAACAAGAATCCATCGAGAATATATTTTACATCAGCAAAATTTTCCATACTTTTCCTTTCGAATAAACTAATATCATTGTAATACACTAATGAAAAAAATTAAACATATATAGTGTCTATAAAATATACAAATTTAAAACAAATGATTGTTTAAATATTTTTTATGTAGAATACTTAAATATTAACAAAGGATTAGCTATGCAAGAATTTATTGCAATATCTCCTGTGTCAAAAGAGCTTTTAAACTCTGCAACACTTATAAAAACATTAAATGTCAACACCCTAATAATAGGTAATAAAGGAAATGGCAAAAAAAGCCTTGCTTCTTATATTTTGCCACATGCAAAAATTTACAAAGCAAATGAACTTCAAAGAGATATCAATGATAAAGTATATAATCTAAACAATAAATCAATCATTATAGAAAATATTGAAGAACTAACAAATATAGAACTATTTTTAACATGGGTTAGCAAAAATGAAATTTTTGTAGTAGCTACAACGCAAAAGCAAGAGCTTAATAGTAAACTAAAAGAGTTTTTTAGTATAACTTTATTTATTCCTGATTTAGAAAATAGAAGAGAGGATATTCAAGCCCTTGCAAATAAATTTTCTCTTGAAGCAAAAGAGATTTTGTGTGCACAAAAAAAACCAGACAAACTTATAATGAATATAAATCAAAATGCTATATCTCTTAGAAAATCGATATATTTTTCATATTTATTTGATAGTATAAGTGAAAATGAGATTATGATGTTACTTGAAAAATTTATGTTTAATAATTTTGAAGGAGAAAACTCTTATAAAGATTTTTCCTATCTTTTTGAAATTCCAATTTTAAAAGCTGCACAAAAAAAATATAAAAGCCAACTTCAAATGTCAAAATACTTAGGAATAAATAGAATAACTCTGAGAAAAAAACTTGACATTTATAAAGAGATGTTAATATGACAAATTTAAATATTTTAATAGAAGATTTAATAGAACAAAATGCTTGCGATTTTGAGATATCTAAGCTCATAAAAAAGAGTATTCAAGAGTACTTAACCTCTATAAATGAACAATTAAAAACTGTTGAAGGAAAAGAGTTTTTTGTACAACACACAAAAAAAATTGACACTTTTTTGGTACTTTTGTTTAAATATATGCTTAGAAAATATTTTGGTCCATATTTACCAATGGGAAGTCTTCCTATTAATTTAATTGCACTTGGTAGTTATGGAAGAGAACAGTTATGTATATATTCAGATATTGACCTAATGGTTTTATATGAAGATACGCAAGGATATAATTTAAAACCACTAATAGAAGAATTTATTACCATTTCATGGGATTGTGGACTTAAGCTTGGTTCTCGTGTTCATGAAATACATGATGTACAAAGTGCAGTTTTACAAGATATCACGATAAAAACATCCCTACTTGAATCAAGATTAATTTATGGCTCCAAACATCTTTGGTTTAGCTATCAAACTCATTTAAAAAATATAAAAAGAACAAATCAAAAAGAGTTTATTTTGGAGAAGCTTGAAGAGCACAGACAAAGACTAATAAAATACCCTTTGCAAAAAGAACCAAATATCAAAGATGGTTATGGCGGTATGAGAGAATCCAATATGCTTTTTTGGGTTGCAACTGTTTTATATAATATTGATGATGTAAAAAATCTTATTGATAAAGAGTTTAGTGAAGAAGAGTATAGAAAATATCGTATATCTTTAGAATTTATTTTTAAAGTAAGAAGTGTTTTACATTTAGTTGCTAAAAAGAAACTTGATCAAGTTACTTTTGATTTACTTCCAGAAATAAGTTCAAAACTTGGATTCAAAGACAGGCTTCGTGCAAATAAAGAGACTTTATTTATGACTAAACTATTTAGTTCTATGCATTCTGTACATTTTTTCACTATGATAATGATAGAAAAGCTTACAAGAAAAATATCTTCTAAACCTTTAGATATTAAAAATCTAAAAGAAGTTAGATTCAAAAAAAATATTTATATCTTGAATCAAAAAGTATATACATCTTTTTATAAAAAACCAAATACTTTATCATTTTTCCTCAAAGAATTGCAAACTCTTCCAAATAGTGTTAACGATTTTGACAAGTCTTATATTTATTATGCTAGCAAAACTATTTTGCCACAAAAGCTAACAAATGAGCATAAAAAATATATTAAAACTATTTTATTTAGTAGCACAAATTTATATTGTATTATTAAACTTTTACATGAATCAGGTTTATTTGAGATTTTATTTCCTACAACAAAAAAAATAATTAATCTTCCTCAATTTGATGGATACCATCAACACAGTGTTGATGTTCATTCAATTCAAAGTTTAAAACACTTAGAAAATATTGAAGATAGTTTTGTAGCAGATATTTATAACCATCTAAGTGAAAAACATAAATCGTGGGCAAAAATTGCAACACTTTTCCACGATGTAGGCAAAGGTAGACTTACCGATCACCATCTCTCTGGTGAAAAATTATTTAAAAATATGGCAAGATTACTAAACTTTGAAAATGAGCCAACACAAATTATTTCATATATCATCAGATATCACAATCTAATGAGCATGGTTGCAACAAATGAAGACATTTATTCACAAAAAGTGGTTTTATCTTTTACTGCAACAATAAAAAACAAACTTGCTTTAGATATTTTATATGTAGTAACATATGCAGATATCTCTGCAGTTGCTCCTCATATTTATACGAACTCTACTGCTTTTTTACTAAAAAAGCTATACCTTCAAAGTATTCAAGCATTTGATAATTCTGAACTTCTTAGTGAAAGTACTAGAAGAGTTACTAAAATTAATAGTATTAAAAATCTTGCAAAGTATAAAGAACTGCCTTTAATGATGAAGAAAAAAATATCCTATATATCATCAAATCAA
>CAYJFN010000011.1:18080-18497 GCA_964369325.1 uncultured Arcobacteraceae bacterium | reverse complement strand
CATAAAAATAGCCTTGAGCGCTTTGGCAATTTACTGATTTTAAAAAATCTACTTGTTCTTTTTTTTCTACACCTTCTGCAACTACATACATTCCTAAAGAGTTAGCAAGTTTTATAACACCTTCAACAACTGTTTTACCTCTTTGCTCATGTTTGTTATTCATAAAAAAACTTCTATCTAATTTTAAAGTATCTACTTTATAGTTTTTCAAAAATCCTAAAGATGAATAACCTGCACCAAAATCATCAATTGAAATTTTAAATCCAGCAAAATGTAATTTATCAATCAACTCTTCTAAAAGTTCTTCTTTACTTTCATCTACAATACTAGTTTCTGTTAATTCTATTTCTATATATTCGTGCGGTAAATCATATTTATCGACAATTTGAATTATCTCTTCTACAAAATTTGGATTGT
>CAYJFN010000011.1:17804-18028 GCA_964369325.1 uncultured Arcobacteraceae bacterium | reverse complement strand
AACTCTTCCTTAACCACTCTTTTAAACTTTTACAAACACTATCTAAAACATACATATCAAGATGAACAATAAAACCATTTGTTTCAAATACTGGAATAAATATTGTAGGGGATATTATTGTTCCATCTGGCTCAATCCACCTTACAAGAGCTTCAGCACCTACTATTTTATTGTCAATAAGTCTAAACTTTGGTTGTAAAAATATATTATATTCACAATTTACA
>CAYJFN010000011.1:8179-17794 GCA_964369325.1 uncultured Arcobacteraceae bacterium | reverse complement strand
TTAATATTTGTTGTCTAAAACTACTGTCATAATCCCAAATACTTTTTATTTTTTGCGTCTTCGCAAAACTATGTGCCATACTAACTTTGTTTATAATATCATCTATATTTGTCTCATTTGGTTCAATAAAGTATCTTCCAAACACAGTTTCCATATGCCAATCATCAAGCAATGGCACCAAACTTTTTAAAAATTTATTGTGGTTAATACTCTCATTTTCTAAATTTCTTACAAATTCTGCATCTATTAGGGTTAAAAATTGGTCTGCACTTACTCTGCAATATGCTGAAAGTTCATAGTTTTTATCAATAAGTTCTCCTGTTTTTGCCATTGCTTTTAATAATTCATTACCTACTTCAAAACCGTACATTTCATTGACTGCTTTAAAGTTTCGCAAATCTAATTTAAATATTCCAAAACTTTTATCTGGATTTTCTTTTAATATTTTAGTTGCATCTTTTTTAAATTTAATTAAATTTGGCGCATTCGTCAAACTATCATAATATGCTAGTTTTTCTATTTTTTTTATCGTTTTAAGTTTTGAATACCAAGTAAATACAAAAAAACAAACTAGGCTTAAAAAAATAAAACTGCTAACAACAATCACTATATATGAAATATTTCTTAAATCTTTGCTTGCTTTGTATGAATCTGCTATTACTACAATTATCCAATCATTTATATTTAAAGGCTTATATGTTGCAATATAATTTACATCTTTAAAGATAAAATTTATACTATCACCCACTTTATTTAAATGATCATTTTTGATATCGTTAAAACTTTTATCAGAAAGAACTTCTATCTTTCCTTCTTCTAATTGCTTAAGTGAAAAATATTTACTTGAAGAACTAAAAAAAGGGTCACCTTTACAGTCTACAATCATCACGTAGCCCTTTTCATTTATAACTTCTTTTAGTTGTGTTATCAGTTTTTTTAAAGAGTATTTTGCAACCAAAATACCTTTTAATTCGTTATTAAAATATACAGGATTTGCTAAATTAAGATTTGTATTGTCTGGTGTTGAGTTTTTTGCTAAGGATATAGTTAAAGAGTTGTTTGTTATTGTTTTTTTGATAAATTCATTATCATTAATAATTTTTTTGTTTGTTATATTCACGAAAAACAAATCTTCAAAAGATAAATCTTTTAACTGAAAATCCAAGTAGCCCTGAATATCTTTATTATTATGTTCTTTTGAAATAGATTTTGTTAAAATTTGAAGATTGTTTTTAGCATCTTCTACTGCTAATTCTATAATCAATTGTTGCTGCTCAACAACACTATTAACTCTTTCTAAAGTTGCTTTATTTAATTCTGAACTAACTGTTTTGTTAAATAAAAAAATTAAAAAAACAACTACTATTGAAATAGCAATCAAGACAAATATAGTTGAATTATTATTTCGTTTTGATATATAACTCATATTTCTCCAGCTAATATAAAGTTCTTGATTATAATAGAAGAATACTTAAATCAGCGTTTTAAGATACAATTAGATACTATTTTAAATTAATAAATAAAAGGATGTTTAAATGTTTTGTTCTTGTTTTAAAAATCAAAATAAATCGAGCTGTTCTACAAAATCGAAAAAATATAAAGTCATTTTTTTATTATTTATTTTTGTAGTAATATTTATATTAATAATTCCCATGATTACACAAAATTATATTGATAATAAAATAAAAGAAGATATCTCTATTTTAGAAACAATTGGGTTAAAAACTGAAATTTCTAAACCCAAAGGCTATTTTTCTTCAACAAGAGATGTAAAAATAACTATAAGTGATGGTGTTTTGGTCTTTACATACCTTGCTGACAAAGTACAATCCAATAATCTACAATCTATTATTGATATTGAAGATATAGACTTAATTCAATTACTAAATGGAACTCTACTACAAGGACAATTATCAACTAACAACTATTTTTTAAGTAATCCTAAATTAGAAATTTCTTTAAGTCAATTTTCTAACAAAATTATGGAAGATATAAAAAATAGTAGCGAAAATTCTCAAATTGTTTCTTCTTGGCTAGACAAAGGTGTTTTTGCTGCGTCTATTTTATTTGATTTTGATGGAAAAATAAAAAAGTTTGCACTTAAAGATATTAATGAGAAAATAAACTTTGAAGGACAAAGTTCCAATATGAAAATAACAGGGGCTTTCTTTGAAAACAATAAAATAAGTATTGAGCAACTTTTCATAAGCGATGAAAACAACTTAGAAAAATTTGATTTTAAACTAAATAATCTTAATTCAAAAATTCAAAATAGTGATTCCTTAGAAGGTAACTTAGAAGAACTATCCATTAATTATAATAGCAAATATGAAAAGCTTAGTTTTTCTTCTAAAAACTTAACTCAAAAAAGAGAAAAAACTTTAAGTAACAACAAAATTTCTTATGAAGAGTATTTTTCTATGAATGATACTTCAATAATTTTTGATAAAGATAGTTTAAACATTGGAAAAATTGAAATCAAATCTAATTTCAACAACTTATCAAAAGAAGAACTTGAAGTCGCTATGGGTGATTATAAAAAACATTTTGGGGATGTTTCACAATATACAGAATATGAAATTAATAATGCTATGAAACTTATTAACAAAGGACTTATTGTAAAAATAGATACTATTTTTGACAATATAAGTTTTCAAAATATAAATTTAGGAAAACTTTCAATTTTAAGTGACTTTGAAATTAAATCAAATGACTTAAACTATAATACTTTATTGACAGATTCAAATAAAATAATCAATGCAGTTGAACCTATAAATAAAAATACAAACTCATTATTTGAAATAAAAATTGATAAAAAAACTATAGAAAACCTTCCTGAATTTAAGCCATTTGTAGAAATGTTAACAATAAAAAATGAGAACAATTACACTCTTATTCTTTCAAAAAAAGAAAATATGATTTTATTAAATAATAAAAGCATAGAAGAAACTCTTCAGCCTATTATTGGATTGTTTATGTTTGGAAGTGGTGGTATGCAATAAATATCAAATGCTATTTAAGCATTTGATATACTATCTTTAAATGTAATAATCTCTTTTTCGCTAAATATTAAATTTGGATCACTATACATAATTGAAGAAAACTTTATTTCGCCAAAAGTTGCAACCAATCCTTTAATATCTGTTCTTTTTATATCAAAACTTTCCCATTTAAATCCTGCGTTTACTAATGAAGCTTTTAACATATCACTACTATTTGAACAAATCAAAACACCATCTTTTTTTAAAAAACTTGAAAGTAATTTAATAAACTCTTTTGATATTAAAGAAGGGTTTAAATGATGTGTGAATGAGTCTAAAAATATAACATCATATTTTTTTTGAAGATAATTTAAACTACTCCTTGCATCATCTGCAAAAAACTCTACACTGTTAAACTTATCATTATAAAAATTTGTCTCATATATTGATTTTAAAAATGCTTTGTGAGTTTTATCAAGCTCTAAATTTTCATATGAGTATTTTAATATTGCCCTATTTTTATCAAGAGCAGTTATATTTAATTTATTTTTTTTATTTAATTTAACTGCTTCAAAGCAGTTGTACCCTATTCCAAAACCAACATCAAGTAAATTGACATTTTTTTGTAGTAACAATTCTTCTAATAAAGAATTTTTTATAAAAAGCTCTTTAGCGCTTCTGTATGCTCCGTTTTTAGGGTGATAATAATCTTTGTATTTTTTGTCCCATAGAGTAATACTTCCATCTTCAAGTTTTACACTGTTTATTCTTTCAAGATTTTGCTTTTCAATATTTTCTACTAAATCACCTTGTAAAATATCTCTATAAATCATTGATTCTTTTAAATATTCTGAAAATTGTCCTTTTTGCATATTCCAAATAGGTGCTACTAAACTCTCTTTAGAAGTATCAGTATTTACTCTAATAATTGGTATATTATTAGGAATATACCTTAATAAGTTTATCACTTCATTTGCATATTCATATTCATTTAATGTTTTAAAAGGTTCTATTTCATACTCTTTAGCTAATTGTGTATTTTTTATAATATGTAAATTATGTATTTTTATTCCATCAATTCCGACATTTACGAGCTTTTTAACTGTATTTTCCCAATCAATTCTGTTTTCACCTTTTAGCCCAACTATAATATGAGCATAAACTTTTATATTATATTTTTTTAGAAGTTTAATTGCTTGTAATGAACTATTTGCATCATGCCCTCTATTTATTCTTTTTAATGTATCATCGTTTAAAGATTGTACTCCCAAATCTATATAAACATCTATTTGTTTATTTAACTCAGTCAAATATTCTAATGTTTTTGTATTTAAGCAATCTGGTCTTGTACCAATACTTATAGCGTCAAATTCATACTCTTTTAGTAAATTTGAGTAGATATTTTTTTGATTAATAACAGATGTGAAAGTTCCAGTATATGCTTGAATATATAGCATAAATTTTTGAGCGTTATATCTAGTTTTTGCAAAACTTACTGCGTTTTGTATTTGTTCTTTCGCATTTGTTGCATCTAGTATTTGTGCAGCTCTTGCTCCATTTGATGGGCAAAATGTGCAACCACCAAGTCCATTAATATCCCTATTAGGACAACCTAAATCCAAATCAATTGGGATAGAATACAAAGGTTTTTTATATTTTTGTTTTAAATAATTTTTATATGTAAAATATGGTTCACTTTTCATAAATTCTCTAAATAGTTTTTTGCTAATAATAACATATTTAAATTTCTTTGTCATACTTAATTGATATTTTGGTATAATCGCGAAATTTTAATAAAAGGATAAAATATGAGATTATTACTTGCAATACTATTGCCTTGGTTAAACTTTTTTACAATTGGAAGACCAATTGCTGGAATTATTTGCCTTATTTTACAAATTACACTTATTGGTTGGTTACCTGCAGCTTTATGGTCTGTATATGCTTTAAGTCAATTTAAAACAGATAAAAAAATTGAAGAAGCACTAAAAAACAAATAAACCTTTAGGAAAAATCTTGAAAAAACAAAATAGACTAAAAAAAATATCAAGCTATTCAATGGTTGGTGGACTCGGGGCACTGCTTGTTGTTGGACTTGTTGGTTGTGAAAATTCTAATAACAACCAACAGCAAGGGCAAGAAGATGCCTTTACTCAAGCAAATGCAAAACAAGGTGCATTTGTAATCATTGAAGCACTTCCAAATGGGGGATATACTATTGTAGATGAGTATCCAAGTAGTTCTACTAGAATTATTTTAAGAGAATTAGATGGAACAGAAAGAATATTAACTCAAGAAGAGATTGATAAACTTGTTCAAGAAGAAGCTGCAAAAATAGATGCTGGAACTTCAGCTCTTACAAATCCAGAAGTTTCAAGTGGAAATATGGGGCTTGGAGGAGTTTTACTATCTTCAATAGCAGGAGCATTAATTGGTTCATGGATTGGAAATAAACTATTTAACAATCAAAACTATCAAAACCAAAGAAAAGCACAATACAAATCACCTCAAACTTACTCAAGAAGCGTAAATAGTGCAAGTGCGCCAAAATCTACATCTAGCAGTAGTTCTTCTACTAAAAAAAGTGGATTTTTTGGAAGTAGCTCGAAAAGTTCAAGTGGTTCTTCATCATCTTTTGGAAGTTAAAATATGGTAAAACTACAAAAAATAAATTCACTAGATAATAGCTACTTAGAGAGCATTGGCTTTTCTTGGCATACAGATTTAGATAACAGTTCATATATAGCAAACGAAATTGTTGAAGTTACAGAAGAAGAAGCACAAAACTACTATGATGCAGTTAATGAGCTTTATGATATGTTCGCCGAAGCTGGGGAATATGTAATTGAAAACAATCTTTTTCATGAGTTAAATATTCCTTTTAATCTTGTTGAGCTTATTAAAAAATCTTGGCAAGATGATGTTCACTGGCATTTATACGGAAGATTTGATTTAGCTGGTGGAATAGATGGAAAACCTATAAAACTAATTGAGTTTAATGCGGACACTCCAACTTCTCTATTTGAAACTGCTATTGTGCAATGGGCAATGCTAAAACACAATAAGCTAGATGAGGCTAGTCAGTTTAATAGTTTATATGAAGCTTTAAAAGACAACTTCAAGAGAATTATAACACTTGATTCGGATATTGAGAAATTTGAAGAGTATTACAATAAACTTGGTTGGAAAATACTTTTTAGTAGTATTTCTGGAAGTAGTGAAGATGAAAACACAACAAAACTTCTACAACACATAGCTAGTGAAGCTGGTTTTCATACAGATTTTGAGTATATTCATGATGTTAATTTTAGTGATGATGGCATTTTTAAAGGTGATGAAAACTTTGAGTTTTGGTTTAAACTTATTCCTTGGGAAAATATTGGTATAGAAGAGAGTGATTTAGCTCTACTTTTAACAGATATCGTAAACAATCAAAAAGCGATTATTTTTAATCCTGCATATACACTTATTTTTCAAAGTAAAGGGTTTATGAAAATCTTATGGGATTTATACCCAAATCATCCATTACTTCTTGAAACATCTTTTGAACCTCTACAAAACAAAAAACAAGTAGAGAAAAAATGTTTTGGAAGAGAAGGAGCAAATACTACAATTATCAGTGAAGATGGCTCTGTTGATGCTTCTATAGATGGTGAATATGAAAACCATAAATCTATTTTTCAAGAGTATGTAGAATTTCCTAAAGATGAAATAGGTAATTACTATCAAGCTGGAGTTTTTTATGCTTATGAAGCTTGTGGTTTAGGCTTTAGAAGAGGTGGAAAAATCTTAGATAACTACTCAAAATTTGTAGGGCATATTGTAAAATAAGAGAAATCTTATTTTACAAATGATTTTATAAACTCATCAATTAAACTTAAATCTACTTCTTCTCTCAAACTCAATTCTAAATCCATTAAATAAAGTTCTTTTATATCAAATTTTTCAAGCTTTACCATATCTTTTTGAGTTGTTATGATTGCATAATTTGGATAATCTTTTAAAATTAAACCTATTTCTTCATTTGTAAAATTATGATGATCTTCAAAGGCAATAAGTTTTACACCATTTGGTAAAAACTCTAAAAGTCTATTTGGTTTTGAAATGGCTGTAAGTAACAAAAGTTTTTCAGGTAATACGCCAACAGACTCACCTTTGTATTTATAAGTTACAATTCTTTTAAAATCAACTCCTTCTTTTAAAACTAAATTTGCAGTTGAATACATCATCATAGGTTCTCTATATCCCCCACTAGGTAAACAAAAAACATTTGTAGGCTCAATTTTAGGTCGTAATAAAATATCAAATTTAGCAATATTATATTTACTAAAACCATCATCTAAAAATACAATTTCACAACCAAGTTCTTTTGCTTTTAAAATAGCTTCTACCCTATTTTCACTTACAATTACAGTTGCATTTGGTAAGCTTCTCGCAATTAGCATGGCTTCATCACCACTGTTTTGTGTATTTTCTAATATTTTTCCATACAAACTAACTATTACTAATCCTTTTGAGTTTCGTCCATAGCCCCTTAAAATTACACAAATATTTTTTTTGTTTTTTGCTAAATAAATTGTCATAGGAGTTTTTCCACTTCCTCCTACAATCAAGTTTCCTATAGAAATAATTGGTATTCCAAAATTAATTGGTTTTGCTAAAATTCGTTTTGAAATCACTACTAAAATATATAAAAGTGTTAAAGGTAAAAGAAGGATTGAAAGAATTTGCTGCAGAATATTTGGGAAGAAGAGATACTCTTCAACCCACAAAATAAACTTTTGTTTCAAATTATACCCAAGTTTGAGCAATGTCTATAATTTGGTCACAAATATAGTGAACTTCTTCATCTGTTAAAGCAGGATACATTGGTATTGATAAAATTTGCTGGTATGATGTTAAAGCTGTACTAAAATCAGTAATTTTTAGATTATATTTATGCTTATAATAGCTTAGTAAATGTAAAGGAATATAGTGAAGTCCTGTTGATATGCCTCTTTCTTTTAATGCCCTCGCAAATGCATCTCTATTTCTGTTTATTTTTATGATATAGTGCGTAAAAATATGTTCTTTTTTATGTGGTGGTATTATCACATGTTTTACATCTGTTAATCTCTCTTCATAAATTTTTGCAATCTCTTTTCTTCTTTTTATAAATTTATTTGTTTTTGTTAATTGTGAAATAGAAAATGCAGCATCAAGCTCACTCATATCATATTTTTGTCCAATATCAATTACATCATAAATATAATCTAAGTTTCCGAAATCATCATAAGTTGTAGTAATTGCATGAGTTCTTAAAAGTCTTGCTCTTTTTGCTATTTCCTCATTGTTTGTAACTATAACTCCACTTCTACTAATCGCATATTTAGAACTAGATGGATTTGTTGAGAATATTGTCATATCAGCTCTTAAAGACCCTACTGTTTCTTCATTATAAGTTACTCCTAGTGCTGCTGTTGCATCTTCTATTAATATAATATTATATTTTTTAGCAATATCATATAACCTATCTAAATCAGGAGTTTGCCCAGCAACAAAAGTGATAATTGCACCTCGTAATTTTTTATTTTTATTTTCTGCTAATGCTTTTTCAAATTTATTTAAATCAATATTCATATCTTCCATATTTATATCAATAAAAATAGGTTCTGCATCAAAATGACGTACAACTTCAGGTACATTTACAAATGAATTAACAGACATTAAAATTTTGTCACCTCTTTTTAAATCAATTGCACTAAGAGCTAAATGCATAGCAGAAGTTCCATTATATGTTGCAATTGCTTCTTTTGCACCTACAAAGTTTGCAATACTATCTTCAAATTCTATAATTTTTGATTGATCTTTGCTTCCTGTATCAGCAAGTACTAATTTGATTTGCTCTAACTCATTTTCATCAATTGATGACTTATAAAACGGTATATTTTTCATTATTTGCTCCAGTTTATTTTTGCAATTTTTGGTAACTCACCCTTAAATTTATTAGCTTTAATTCGATATTTAATCGTATTTATAATTGATTTATTAAATCCCATTAGAAGTATCTCTTCTTCTGTTTTATTTTCATCAACTAACAATTTCATAACATCATCTAATTGTTTATAGCTAAAACCTAAATCCTCTTCATCACTTTGATTTTCCCACAAATCTGCACTTGGTTTTTTATTCAAAATAGCTTCTGTAACACCCAAAAAGCGTGCAAAATCAAATTCATCACTTTTGTAGATTTCTCCAATTGGATTTATAGCACAAGCAATATCTCCAAAAATTGTTCCATATCCTAATAAAAGTTCACTTTTATTTGAAGTTCCAACTACTAAAGATTTGTCTCTTGCACTAATATCATATAAAATTGACATTCTCATTCTTGCTGAAAAATTGCCAATTCGTAATCTATCTTCTTGCATATTCGGCAAATACGCATTGATAAGTGGTGAAATATTTACTATTTCATAGTTTATGTCAAATTTTTGACATAATTCTTTAGCATCTTCTATGCTACTTTTACTTGAATAGTTTGATGGTAAAAGAACACAAGTTAGATTTTTTCCAAATGCCTCTTTACATAGTATTGCAACAACTGCAGAGTCTAAGCCACCACTTAAGCCAACTGTTACTTTATTTAATGATG
>CAYJFN010000011.1:0-8169 GCA_964369325.1 uncultured Arcobacteraceae bacterium | reverse complement strand
AATTAACTGCTCTTTAACGCTTTGCCAATTAATCAAACTATTTCCCCTAAATCTAACTTTTGTGTAACTATAAAATTATTATAGCCCATCTTTTTTTGTTTTTTGATAAATTTCATCTAACCATTGCTCATTATTTTGCATAAAATTCTTTTTTTTCACTATTAAGTCATCTCTAAGTTGCAAAAGCTCCTCATCTGTAAAATAATCCAAAAATTTTGGGTTTATTTCTACTAATGGTTCGTCTGATGAATTAATTAATATTTTTATATCTTGTATTAAAATCTTTTTTTCTTCTTGAGTCATCTATTTTCACTATTTATTAATTTTTTTAAAATATCTTTACAATAAAGTTCTTTTTTTATTTTTCCATAATCTGCCTCTTGGCAAATACAAAATCTACAATGAGTTCCAGCATCTGTAATGCTTTGTATATCTCCTAAGGTCTTCGCATCTTTTTCATTTATTGCATAAACAATTTCACCCAAAGTTACATGACCACAAGAACATACTTCATATGTTTGTTCAAATACTCTTGCCATATTTTTTTAAGCACCTTTATCTTTTTTGATAAGCTCATAAGCTTCATTTATCTCTTGTAGTTTTGCAGTTGCTTCATCAATAATATCTTTTGAAGCACCTTGCCCGCTTATTATATCTGGGTGATGTTTTTTTACTAATGCACGATATTTCTTTTTTATACTATTCATATCTTCATCTTTTGAAGCTTCTAATGTAGAATATGCTTGTTCAAGAGAAAGTTCTGCACTTTGAGCTTGATTTTGATAAAAACTCTTAAACTTATTAACCAAACTAACAAAATCTTCTCTTTTTATTTTTAAGGCATTTGCTATATCTTCACAAATCATATGTTCTGTTTGCGATAAAGACTTATCTATAAAAGCAAGATTTAGTAAATATTCCATAACTTTAACTCTTTTTGCATAATCAAACTTTGTAAGCTTTAACATCTTTTCACAAATAATAATTGTATTATTAAAACTAGTTTTTTCATTATTATAAATAGTTTTTAATTTTTCTCTTATCTCTTCTTCATTTTGAAAATGCCTTGAAATGTCATTTAAAGTGTGTTTTAATAACTCTGCTTCAAGTTCACATACTTTACCATCTGCTTTTGCTACTTTCGCCATTAAAGCAACTATTAGCCCTGCTTCATGATTCATTAAATCACCAGTAAAATTCTCTTTTATATTTAGTTGAATATTTTGATACTTTTCAGTTTTGTAGTTTCTTGCAATAAAATATAAAACTACACCTATTACTAAAAGAATAATTAATTTCATTAAATCTCCAATATATTTTTATGGCAAGATTTTATCTAAAATAAGGTAAAATTTTTCCTTTAATTAAATATGGAGCCAAAAAATATGTTTGGAATGGGTTTATTTGAAATTCTTCTTATTGCAGTTATTGCCATAATTGCATTAGGACCAGAAAAATTACCAACAGCAATGATTGAAGTTGCTAGATTTTTTAAAAAGTTTAAAAGTGGAATTGATGAAGCAAAATCAACACTTGATAATGAACTTCAGCTTTCTGATATGAAAGAAGAAGCTAGTAAATTTAGGGCTCAAATTGATAATGTTAAATCAACAGTAAAGCTAGACAACCTTGATTTAGGAGTTGATGATATTTTAAATGACAGACCAAAGTCTAATTTTAAAGTTGATACTTTGGAAACTGCTACAGTAACAACTACAAAAAAAGAAGAGATAAAAGAGGAAATTACTCAGCACAAAGAGTCTTCAGTAAATAAAAAAGAGGAAAATGTATAATGTTTGAAGATTTAAAACCACATATTGCTGATTTAAGAAAACGATTAGTTATATCAGGTCTTGTTTTAATTGCAATGTTCTTTGTTTGCTTTGCAGTTTATGAACCAATTCTAGAGTGGATGATGTTACCTGCTAAAGAAATTTTGCCTACGGGCACATCTATGGTAGCAATAGAGATGCAAGAGACATTTTTTACTGCACTTAAGGTTGCGTTCTTTTCAGGATTTATTTTATCTCTTCCAGTTATTTTTTGGCAGTTTTGGCTATTTGTTGCTCCAGGACTTTATGACCATGAAAAAAGACTTGCACTTCCATTCGTGTTTTTCGCAACACTGATGTTTTTAATAGGTTCTTCTTTTGCATATTATGTTGTTGTTCCTTTTGGATTTGAATTTTTAATTAACTTTGGAAATACAGTCGTAACAGTTATTCCAAGTATTGGAAAATATGTTGGATTTTTTACAAAAATTTTATTTGGATTTGGACTTGCATTTGAACTACCGGTTATCACATTTTTCTTAGCTAAAATTGGGCTTGTAGATGATGAAATGCTAAAAGGTTTCTTTAGATACGCTATTGTACTAATTTTTATTGTATCTGCTCTTTTAACACCTCCAGATGTATTAACTCAATTTTTAATGGCTGGACCATTAATTTTACTTTATGGTGTATCTATTTATATTGCAAAAATATTTAATCCTGCTGTAAAAGAAGAGGATGAATAAAATACTAGACCCACTAAAGACTTCTAGCTATGATTACTTTTTACCAAAAGAACTCATAGCTACAAAGCCAGTAACTCCCCCTGATAGCGCTAAATTACTTGTTTATGATAGAAAAAGTGATACCATAACTCACACTACATATAAAAATCTAATGGAATTTTTACCAAAAAATCTAAATATTTTACTAAATGATACAAAAGTTATAAAAGCAAGAATTTTTGGACATAAAGAAAGTGGTGGAAAAATAGAACTTCTATTAAATAAACCTTTACCAAATAATGAATTTTTATGTTTAATTGGCGGAAAAGTAAAAGTAGGAACTCAACTAATTTTTGAAAACAATTTAAAAGCAACTGTTTTAAAACTAAACAGTGATGGTACAAGAGAAGTAAAATTTTTTCAAAATGAAATTGAACTAGATTTTCTAACCTTAGTAGAAGTTTTAAACTCTATTGGGCACTTGCCACTTCCTCCATATATGAATAGAGAAGATGATAAAAGTGATGAGACAAACTACCAAACACTTTTTGCCAAAAATTATGGAGCAGTTGCAGCTCCAACTGCATCTTTACACTTTACACCAAAATTACTTGAAGATTTAAATAATAATTATAATGTAGAATATTTAACTTTGCATGTAGGAGCTGGTACTTTTAAACCAGTAGATAGTGAGGATATTTTAAATCATCCAATGCATAGTGAATATTATAATATTCCTGCTAATGCTAAAAAACTTATAAATGAAGACAAACCTCTTCTTGCAGTTGGAACTACAGTTACTAGAACAATCGAGTATTACTTTAGAACAAATCAAGAACAAGGAGAGTGTGATTTGTTCTTAAATCCCTTAAATAAGCCATTTAGAGTAAATCATCTATTAACAAACTTTCATTTACCAAAATCTACTCTTATAATGCTAATAGCTTCATTTATAGGAGTTGAAAAAACGCTAGAATTATATGAAATTGCCATAAAAAACAACTACAGATTTTACTCTTATGGTGATGGAATGCTAATTATATAAGGAGAAAATTTGCCAAAATATATACTATTTGATACAGAAACTACAGGTAATGCTGATGAGGATAGAATCATTCAATTTGGTGCAATGATTGTTGATAGCAAAGCACCATTGGAAGTTTATGATGAACTTTGTTCAAGTGATATTGAAATAAAACTAGAAGCTATGGAGGTTCATAATATTACTCCAAATATGATTGAAAATAAACCAAAAGCTAATCAAACAAACTTTTTTAGAAGATTAAATGAACTAAATAACAGTGAAAACTATCTAATAGCGCATAATATTACTTTTGATTTAGGAATGGTTAAAAAAGAGGGATTTGAACCAAAACTACAACTAATTGATACTTTAAGATGTGCGAAACATCTTTTTAAAGAGTTGCCTTATCATAGACTTCAATATTTAAGATATGCTTTAAATTTATACAAAACAGAAGAGCAAGAAGCTTCAAAAAATAATATTGTTATAAAAGCACATGATGCTATTGGCGATGTTTTAGTTATGAAACTATTTTTATCTGAACTTGTTAAAAAATGTAGAATTATTTATCCAGATTTTAATCCTATGGAAAAACTAGTAGAACTTACAAAAACTCCTGTGTTTATAGAGACTTTTAAGTTTGGAAAATACAAAGGGAAAGAAACTAGTGAGGTTGCAAAAATAGATAGTGGATATTTAATGTGGATGCGGCAAAATATGGATTTAGATGAAGATATGAAATATACTCTTGATAAACTTACATCAAATGCAAATACTCACTACTATTAACATAAAAAATATAAATAGTAAACCCTATAAGCATAAAATTTAAAACTACAAAAATAGCTTTTTTCTTTATAGCAATTAAAGAAAAAAGCACATATATGCAAAAAAGCCAAAGTGGTGTTAAAACTTCAGAACTATATGGCTTAATTTCAAACATTTTTAAGATATATTCATCAAAAACTCCTCCATATCCAAATAAATGAAAGATTGCAACTATTGGGTAAAAAATTGTAAATATCAAACTCAAAGGTGATGAAAATAGTTGTAAATAAGAAGTAGTTCCAAAAAAGAAGTTTGTAATTGGATTCATAGCTAAATATATCCAAGCATTAAATAAAAAGAACTGCCCTACTTTAGACATACCTTTAAAGTATTCAAAAAATAAAAATATATAAAACACTCCACAAATAGAAAACCAAAGTGAAATAGAGAAAATATATTTGGGAAAAAATGATAAAATAAGAAGCAAAGTTACCAAAAGTGATTCAAAACTAAATAGTTTAATGTTATTTCTTAAAAGAAAAATTCCAACTATAAACATAACAAAAGCTCTTAAAAAAGAAGGCACTAATGAAGTAAATATCAAATATATAAAAAGAACTACTGCTGTTAAACATAAAATATCAAATTTTTTGTTTCTATATGTAAAATATCTTGAGTGAAAATAACTATATGGATAATAAAAAATCCAATAAACCAAAAAAGAGATTACTCCTAAATGAAAACCTGAAATTGCTATAAGATGAGATATTCCAAAATAAGCACAAATATCTCTTAACTCTTTTGAAATAGGGATTGCAAAAAACAAAGCGTTGTAAAGTTCTTGAAATAGTTTTGTTTGGTGCTGTGAAGTTATAAAATTAGCTAAAGCAGTTTTGCTATTTTCTAAAACTCCTATTTTATAGCTATTAATTGTAGGTGCATAAAAACCTTTTAGATATTCAAAAAAATTCACTTTTATTGTAACTATTGAAACATCTATTGTATCGAACTGTTGATACTTTTCATTTAATGAAACTGAACTATAAAAGTCAAAATCTTTTGTTTGAAGTTTTACAACTTGATAATCATCTTTTGGATAGATATTTAAAACAGTTGCAGTTGTAGTAAATAATTCCTCTTCTTTAAATATTTTGTAGTCATAAAAGTAGATTGCTACATTTATTAAACCTATAAAAAATAAGGCAAGTAAAAATACAATCCACTCTTTAGTGCCATAAAGTAGTTTTATGCTTTGATTATTTTGCATTTATACCAAAATCAAGCATCCATATATGTGCATTGATTTGTTAACTTTTCTAAGTTTAACTTCTCTTTAGTGATAATTATTCCATCTTCGTCTGCATACAAATAATCGCCATTTTTAAAAACAACTCCTTCAAAGCTTAATTCAACTCCTATTTCACCACTTGTTTGAGGAATATATTTTCTAGGACAAGTTCCTATTGCAAAAAGTCCAACAGGATAGTTTTTTGTTTCATTAATATCTCTAACATACCCGTTTACTAGAATTGCTTCCCAGTCATTTTGTGTTGCAAAGTTCATTAAATTTTCACCAACAACTGCATAATACTCTTGAGCAACATCGACAACTACAATTTTGCCATTTCCTTTTTCATTTTTAAGTAACATTCCTAAATCATGGTTGTTTCTATCTAATTTTATTGTAACAATCTCTCCACAAACTTTTCTTTTTCCTCCATAAGACTTAAATTCTGGGTTTAAAACTCTAACTTTCTCAAAAAACTCATCACATAAATCAGCTGTATTAAAACTCATTATATTACTCCTAATTAATTTAAGCTAAATTTTAACTAAATTTTACTCAATCTAAGATATAATCAGCCCCTTACAAAACAATTTATTAAATTAGGTAACAGTATGAAAGTTATAACTGGCGTAGTTGGAAATGATATTCATGTAGTAGCAAATAGACTTATTGATTTATCACTACAAGCAAGAGGATTTGAGGTCTATAATTTAGGTGTAAACACCTATTTAGAAGAGTTTTTTGATGCAGCAATTGAAACAAAAGCAGATATTCTACTAATATCTTCACTAAATGGTGAAGCTGAAGGTTGGTGTAGAGAGGTTCCATTTTTAAAACAAAAATATGGTAAATCTTTAGAAAATATTGTTTTAGCAATTGGTGGAAACTTAGTTGTAGGAACAGGTGATGCTTCAAATCTTGTCCCAAAATTCAAAAACTATGGTTTTGATTTGGTATTTCACCAAGTTGATTTAAATACAGGACTTGATGAGTTAGAAAAATTTATGAGTGAGAGAAAATGAGTAACCTACTACAAGAAGAGAGAAATATAATTTTAAGCAACGAATATGTTGATAACTTTGATTTTGCAGAGGTTGAAGAGTTCATAAAAAATGCCAACAAAGAACTTTTTATATCACACCATTTCAAAAACAAAAAGAAAATGCTTGTTCAACCACGAGGTGGTTTTCCTACATACAAAAAGATGTTTGCACTTTATGAGTTTTTTGTAGAAGCAAATGTAGATGTATTGCCTTGTACAATTGACTCAAATACAAGACTAAATGACTATGCAACTGCACAAAAAATGCTTAGACTTTCAGAAGAGAACGAAGTTGATATGTTAAATGGATATCCTTTAATTACTCATGGATATAGAACTTCAAGAAAAATGATGACACACTTTAACAAACCAATTTCTTTAAGACATGGAACGCCTGATGCAAGACTTTTAATAGAGACTGCTTTAGCTTCTGGAATTTTTGAAATAGAAGGTGGTCCAATTACATATTTACTTCCATACTCAAAAAATTTTCCACTTGATAAAGCCTTTTTATACTGGAAATATGTGGAAAAAGTTTGTGCAAAATACTCTGTACTAAATGAACCAATCAACAGAGAATCATTTGGACCATTAACTGCCACACTAGTACCTCCTTGTATTACTATTGTTATTCAACTAATAGAGATGCTACTTTCACTTGAAGAAGGAGTTAAATCTTTTTCGGTGTCTTTTTCACAAACTGGTTCTATGAGCCAAGATATTGTTATGGGAAATGTTCTTAAAAAACTAGCTTATGAATATGCTAAAAAAATCAATTGCGAAGATGCCAGAATCAATTTAGTATATCACCAATGGATGGGTGCATTTCCTATGAATAAAGATTATGCAGAACAACTTATTAATATGAGTACAGTAATTGCATCTATGGTAGGTGCAGATAAAATTATTACAAAAACAAGAGAAGAGGCAAGTGGAATTCCAACAAAAGAAGCAAATGCAAAAACTGTTGCAAATACACAATATACTCTTAGAATCCTAAATGGAATCCCAGCTTTTAAAGATGAGGAAGAAGAAGAGATTTTAACTCAAGAAGTTAATGATATTATGGAGGCAGTTTTTAATGATCCTGCAGACACTTTATGGAGAAAAACATTTAACTGTATTAAAAATGGAATTATAGATGTTCCTTTCTCTCCTCATGTTATAAACAATAATGAAATGATTACAATAAGAGATGCAAATAAAAATATTAGAATCATAAAAAGAGGAAAAGTACCAATCAATGATAGATGTTATGCTTTTGAAAAATCAAAATGTGATTTAACAAAAGACACAACTTCAATAGTAAATGATATTATCCACGATATAGGAATTATGCAATGAATAGTGATAAACTCTTAATAGATATAGGAAGCACATATTTTAAAGTAAGTGCAAATGGGCAAGTAGAACAACACTTTAGAGACTTCAACAAAGATATTTATGATGATTTAAAAAATAAATGTGAAGATACTATTTCTAAATATAAAAAAGAGGATATTTATATTTGTTCTTCTGCAAATGGTGGATTAAGCTCATATATCATTGCT
>CAYJFN010000010.1:2536-18740 GCA_964369325.1 uncultured Arcobacteraceae bacterium | reverse complement strand
AGTTGCATAACCTAATAAACTACTCATTTAAATCCTTTGCTTTTCTTCTTTTTGCAAGCACCACTGAGCCTATTAAAGCTACAAGAAGTAAAATTGATATTAATTCAAATGGTATTAACCAATCTTGATATAAAATTAGACCAATTTCTTTAACCCCACCAAACCCGTCTTCCACAATTGACAAATCTGCTTCAGGCATTTTGCCAATAGTGTCTAAAATCAAGGCATTTATTGGAAGCATAATTGCAACCCCAACGCCTATTAAAAAATTTCTATTTGGCTCTAATGGTAAATCTTTTTCATCTATATTTAAATACATCAAAATAAATAAAAGAAGAGTCATAATAGCACCTGCATAAACTATTATTTGAACCATAAACATGAAAGATGCACTTAAAAGTGCAAATAAACCACCAATAGAAAGAACACTAATTAAAAGACCTAATGCAGCATAAATTGGATTTTTGTATAAAAGCATGGCAACAGCACCAATAATTGCAAAAAATGATAGTGCTAAAAACATTACATTAATCATTGTATTCCTTCTCTACATGGGCATTTCGAGCCAATAATTGTTGTTTATTAATTATAAATTCATCTCTATTGCTTGCCACAAAACTGAAAATTCCTGTATCCATTCTAATGGCATCACAAGGACAAGCATCTACACAATAACCACAAAATACGCATTCTAACAAATCAATTTTGAATTCTTTTGGTCTTTTTTCAGCAATATTATCAAATCTCTCTTGAGCTTCTATAAAAATGCATTGTGAAGGGCAAGCAGTTGCACACATATAACATGCAACGCATTTCTCACTTCCATCATTCCATTTTGTTAATCTATGAAGACCTCTATATCGTTTTGTTATATCTTTAGGCTGAACTTCTGGATATTGTAGAGTCTCTAAATTATCTGTGTCTTTTAAGTTTTTTAAAAATCTTCTAAAAGTTGTTTTCATCCCACCAGCAATTGCAGGGATATATAATCTATCTTTTATAGATTTTCCATGTCGTTCTATAATTTTTACACCCATATTAACTTCCTAAAAAAACAATAACTATAGCTGTAATAACTATATTTAAAAGTGCCAATGGAAGCATAACTTTCCATCCAAGCATTTGTAATTGATCATACCTAAATCTAAGTAGTGTCCATCTAACCCAAATAAAGAAAAAACATATTAGAAAGAATTTAACCATAAATACACTAATTTGAATAATCGCAGCTGCGATATTTATTCCATTGTCTTTTAAACCTATGAAAAGTAAAGATAATAAAATTAAAGTTACAACTCCACCTAAACCTAAAAATATTTTGGTAAGAACTTTTGTCTCTTTTGCTCTTTTATCATTTGGGTTATCCCACGTGTTGTTTTTTTGCATCCATCCAATAAAAAGTAAAGTTAATGCAGGAATAATAAGAATTAAGAGCATTAAAACATTATCCATATTAGCTTTTAAACTCTCAGTGTTCATCCAAGGGATATGATAGCCACCTAGAAAAAGAGTCACTATAAATGCACTTGAAGCTCCCATTGCTGCAAATTCACCAACTTGAAAAAGTCCAAATCTCATAGCTGAATACTCAGTGTGATAACCAGCTACAATTTCAGATTCACCTTCAGAGATATCAAAAGGTGTTCTATTTGCTTCTGCAAAAGCGCAAACAATAAAAATTAAAGCAGCTAAAGGTTGAATGATTATTCCCCATGATGGTAAAAATCCAAATAGCAGTTCTCCTTGTGAAGATACCATATCGTTTAAGTGAATTGAGCCATAAGATATAATAATTGATATAACTGATAATGCCATTGCTGCTTCATATGATACAACTTGAGCTACAGTTCTAACAGAACTTAATAATCCAAATTTACTATTTGAAGCATACCCACCTAAAATGATTCCATATGTTGAGAGTCCTGCATAAGCGAAAAACCATAAAATACCAAGATGCATAGGAATTGCTTGCATCATATATGATTGCCCATTTATAACTAAATTATCAGCAAATGGAACAACTGCGAATGTTAAAAAAGCACAAAAAAACACAATTGCAGGGGCTGCTGAAAAAAAGAATTTGTATTTAATATGTGAAGGGGTAAAATCTTCTTTAAAAACAAGTTTAAGCATATCTGCAATACTTTGAATAAGTCCGCCTAATCTAAATCCGTTAATGTGGCATCTATTAGGTCCAGTTCTATTTTGAATAAAACCTGCAACTCGTCTTTCCCACCAAACCAAAATTGGAGTTGCTCCAACGGCAAGTTTAGTAGCAAGTAAAATATTGACAACTATTATAATAATTGATACAAAATCCATTTTGTTCCTTTTAAAGCATTGTGTCTATGTTGTTTAAAAATTCTTTTAAATCTACAGCTTTATTATCTTTATTAATTTTTGAAATAACTTCTTGTTTTACTCCATTGCAATTTATATAAGTACCAGATTTTTCTAAAAACGATGAAATTCCTATTGCAACGTTTGCGAAATTATTTACACTACTATTATGAGACGTAAAGTTAATAACTTTTTTTCCGTTAAGAAGTGAGTGTTTTTCTTCAAAAAGGTTATTTTCAAAAATCACAACTAAGAAAGCATCATTTAAATATTTATTAAAATTATTCTCTTTTTGTGTAATATTTAGCTCTTCTATTGCCTTTTGATTGGGAGATCTATTTGATGTTTTTAGCATATCATCCTTGAAAGAATCATCTGTGTATGTAGGAGCATAACCTGAAATGTTAGCATTTAGTTTAGTTGCAATTTTTTTTATCTTTTCTAATTCCTCACACGAAAGCATAGGAGAGACTAAAAATAGGATCTCTTTTTCTTCTTTTAAGCTTCTTATAACATATGCTTTTGCATTATTAAACGATTCGTTGTTTTGACTACAAACTATCGATTTAAACCTATTTTCATCTTCTTGTTTGTAATTAAGTCTTCCATAATCACAAATAAAATGACCATTTATGTTTTTATTTACTCTAGGTCGAAATCTATAAATAATATCATCACTATATTTTTCTTTTCTATGATCAACATAAATATTACATCCTCTTGAACATCCATTACAAATAGCTTCAAAAGTGCTCATAAACCAGATTCGTTGTCGAAATCTAAAGTCTTTGCTAGTTAATGCTCCAACTGGACATAAGTCAACAATGTTCATGGCATACGGACTTTCCAGTTCCATTCCTGGAAAAGTTCCAATAACACTGTGGTCTGCTCTTGTATAAACGCCTAGTTCATTTGTTTTTGTAATATTTCTAAAAAATCTAACACATCTAGTACATAAAACACATCTTTCTTGATCAAGTATAACGTTTCTACCAAGATCTATTCTTTTAGAAGCATGATTTTTTTTGACACTTACTCTATTTATGTAAAAACCACTATCCATATAAAAATCTTGAAGTTTGCAATCTCCTGCTTGGTCGCAAGTAGGACAATCTAAAGGATGATTAACTAACTGAAGTTCTAAAATATCTTTTCTAACTTTTTCTATCTTTTCACCTTTAGTTCGTACAATCATACCCTCTTTGACAGGAGTATCACATGCAATTTGAGGACGCTTTTGCCCTTCAATCTCTACCATACACATCCTACAGTTTCCATCTTTACCAAGTGCTTGATGATAACAAAAGTGAGGAATATGGATATTTTCTTGCAATAATTTATCAATAAGTAAACTACCTTTTTCTACTTCATAATCCTTATCATTTATTGATATTTTTACCATTTCACTCATACTATTTGTTATCTCCTTAATTTTTAAGTGCAGTTTTATTTACCTGTATATAGTTGTCTTGGTCTTGCAATTTTACTATTTGGATCTTGTTTTAGTTCACTCCATTGCGCAATCCAACCAACAGTTCTTCCTATAACAAAAATAGGAGTAAACATCTCTACTGGGATTCTTAGTGCTGTTAAAATAACACCAGAATAGAAATCTATATTTGGATACAATCCTCTTTGTTTAAAATAATCATCATTTAAAGCAGCTTCTTCAACCGCAGAAGCAATATCTAAAAGCTTAGAATCTAAATTGAGTTCAATTTTTAGTTTGTCTTGCAGTTTTTTTAGAGTCTCTGCTCTTGGGTCTCTATTTTTGTAAACTCTATGACCAAATCCCATTAGTCTAAATGGGTCGTTTTTGTCTTTTGCTTTAGCTATGTATGTAGGAACATTCTTTACATCCCCAATCATTCTTAGTTGATCCATAACTTTTTCATTTGCTCCCCCATGAGCACTTCCCCAAAGTGCAGCAATACCAGAAGCAATAGCAACATAAGGGTGTGCTTCTGTAGAACCAACATTTCTAACTGTTGTAGTAGAAGCATTTTGTTCATGATCTGCATGTAAAGTAAAAATGGCATCAAGAGCATCAACTTCAACTTGCTTTATTTCATCTCTTAATCCATCACCTAAATTTTTCATTTTACCACCAGGATATGCTCTCATCATATATAAAAAGTTTTCAGTAAAATATCTATCAACATCTGGATAAATCATGGGCATACCAATAGAGTTTCTATATGCCATTGCAGCAATTGTTGGCATTTTTGCAACAATTCTTCTTCTCATTTCCATAAATGCAGCTTCGTCTTCTAGGTTTATATGCTCTTCATAAACTGTTGAAAGAGCCATAACTGCAGCTCCTAATGTTGCCATTGGATGAGCTCCATCTGGAAATGCATCAAAAATTCTAATAAGCCCTTCTGGAATATAAGATCTATGTCTTAGTTCTAAATCAAAATCTTTTGACTCTTGTGGTGTTGGAAGTCTTCCTCTCATTAGTAAGTGACAAACATCTAAATAGGTGTGTTTTCCTGCAAGTTCTTCTATAGGATAACCCCTATATCTTAGTTCTGAATTTTCACCATCAATAAAAGTAATTTTTGATTCACAACTAGCAGTTGAAGTATAGCCAGGGTCAAATGTAAACATTCCTGAATCTTTATAGAATGTAGAGATATTTACAACATCAGGTCCTCTTGTCCCATTTAAAATATCATATTCATAAGTTTTGCCATTTCTGTTATCTGTCAAAGTCATTGTATTTTTTGCCATGTTAATTCCTTTTCTTTAGTTATTTTAGTTTTGCTTCAAATTCATCTTTAAATTTTTCTACGATACTTTTGATAATATCTTTAACTGCAGGTGCAAAAACACATACAGTCTTTCCATTCATTGTTTCACAAACATCTAGAATAGTATCGAGGTCATCTTCTTTAGCTTCTCCTTTAAGAAGATTTTCAAGAATTTTATCAATCCAACTAGTACCCTCTCTACAAGGAGTACATTGTCCACATGATTCATGATGATAAAATTCAATTAAGTTTTTAGCAACCTCTACCATGCAAACACCTTCAGGAATAATCATCATTCCACCTGTTCCTAAAGTTGAACCAATATCCCACATTGATTCATAATCCAAGTAAGCTTTTTCAACCTCACTAGCAGTTAAGATAGGACAAGATGCCCCTCCTGGAATTACCGCTTTTAAGGTCAATCCATCTTTCATTCCTCCTCCAATTTTGTTTATTACATCAATCATTTTATTACCATAGGCTAATTCAAAAACACCAGGATTTTTAACTGGACCACTTAGTGCAAATAGCATTGTTCCAGGTGCTTGTTCTGTGCCATATTTTGTATATGATTCATACCCATTCAAAATAATATTTGGAACACTTGCAATTGTTTCTACATTATTTACAGTTGCAGGCATATCAAAAAACCATTCACACTCTTTTCCATGAGGTTTTAATCTTGGATGTCCTCGTTTTCCCTCAAGCGATTCAATAAGTGCAGATTTTTCGCCACAAACATAAGCTCCACCTCCTCTATGAACAGTAATATCTATTCTATAATCATATTTGTTCATTACTTTTTGACCAACAATACCAGCTTCATAAGCTTCATTAATAGCATCATTTAATCTATCTATGAACCATTTATACTCACCTCGAATATAAATATAAGCATCATGAGCTTTAATAGCATATGAAGAGCAAATAATTCCTTCAATTAAAAGGTGTGGGTCATATTGAAAAATTTGTCTATCTTTAAAAGTACCTGGTTCACTTTCATCGCCATTTACTAATAAATATCTTGGTCTTTCATCAACTGGTGGCATAAGTTTCCATTTTGGGCCACAAGCAGCTCCACCACCACCTTTTCCTCTTAAACCACTTTTACAAACCTCTTCTATAACATCTTCGCTACTCATTGAAAATAGTTTATCAATAGAATCGTATCTTCCATTTTTTAGTGCAATTTCTAATTTATGAGAATTAGGAATGTCAAAGTTTTTACTAACAATTTTTACAATCATATCATTAGCACTCATTATTTACACTCCTTAAGTATTTTATCAAGTTTTTCAACTGTCAAATTTTCATGGTATTGATAGTTTAGGGCTATCATAGGAGCACCACTACAAGCTCCTTGACACTCTACTTCACTTAAGTGAAATTTTCCATCAGGCGTTGTTTGACCAGGCTCAATTCCTAAAGTTTCTTTTATAAAAGCTTTTAATTCATTTGCTCCCATAAGCATACATGATAGAGTTTTACAAAGTTCAATATGATATGTACCAATTGGCTTTAGATTGAACATTGTATAAAATGTTGCAAATTCATAGACTTGAATAGGAGACTTTCCTAATTTTTGTGCTACAAATATCATAGCATCTGGGCTTACCCATCCTTCTTGCTCTTGTACTAACCAAAGAGCAGGAAGCATCATTGAGTCTATTTTTGGGTATTTTTTTGCCATTTTTTGGAATTTTTCTTCATTTTCTTGAGTGTATTTAAATTTTCCCATTATCTATCAAACTCCCCAGCAATAAAATTCATACTTGCCATTGTAATAACAGCATCTGCAAGCATATTTTCTTCAACTATTTCTGAATAAGCTGCAAGTGAGTAAAAACATGGAGGTCGGCATTTTACTTTGTATGGAGTTCCTAAACCATTGCTTACTACATAAAAACCAAGCTCACCATTTCCAGCCTCAGTTGCACTATAGTGCTCACCTTTAGGAACTTTAATTCCTTCAAAAGTTAATTTAAATTGGTTCATTAAACCTTCAATATTTCCATAAACTTCTTTTTTTGAAGGAAGTATAATATTTGGTGCAAGAATATTTATTTCACCTTTTGGAAGGTTTTTCATAGCTTGACGAATGATTCTCATGCTTTGTTTCATCTCTTCAAACTTACACATAATTCTGTCATAAACATCACCATGACTTCCTAAAATAACATCAAAATCAAATTGATCATAAAAATAGTAAGGATTTACTTTTCTAATATCATAATTAACCCCAGCTGCTCTTAGATTAACTCCTGTTATACCAGCATTTATAGCAAACTCTTTTGTAATAACTCCAACATCTTGAGTTCTATCATGAAAAATTCTATTGTGTTCAACTAAACTTAGTGCATCATCAATGCCTCTTTGAACAGCTTGTAAAACATCTTCTAAATCGGTTTCAAAACCTTCATACAAATCATGAGCTAATCCCCCAATTCTAGTGTATGAGTTTGTAAGTCTAGCTCCTGTTAATTTTGATAAAATATCATAGGCTTTGTCTCTTGCACTAAATATAAACCAAAAGTTTGTAAGCCCTCCAAGGTCAACCATATTTGCAGCATTACAAACAATATGATCAATTATTCTTGAAAGTTCACCTATAATTACACGAATAAACTGAGCTCTAGGAGTTATTTCAATTCCAAGCATTTCTTCAATAGTTTTACAGTATCCAATATTGTTTAAAATAGCACTACAATAATTTAATCTATCGGTATATGGAATAATTTGTGAGTAAGTATGATTTTCACAAGATTTCTCAAAACCTCTATGTAAATATCCAATTTCAGTAACACAAGCTTTTATTGTTTCACCTTCAAGTGCCATAAAATTTCTAATTGTTCCGTGAGAAGCTGGATGCGAAGGACCAATATTTATAAGCATTAATTCCTCTTGTTCCTTTTGATCATAGCCCTTTTGGTTTAATAATGCGGACATCTCATCCATTAAAGTTTCAGTCTCTTTACAAGGTTGGTGGTGTGATATAGAATAATCTTTTCTTAGTGGGTGTCCTACAAATTCATGATGATTTAAAACTCTTTTTAAATTTGGATGATTTTCAAAAATAATCCCATATTGATCAAAAGTCTCTCTTTCTGCCCAATTTGCTGCATAAAAAATATCACTGATTGTTGGAACACTAAGTGTTGAATCATCTACAAATACCTTTAAAGTAATTGATTTTTTAAAGCTCTCGTTTCTTAATATATAAATAAGTGCAAATCTTGATGGTTGTTTTTCATAAAAATGTAAATAATCAACTGCTGTAATATCTAGTAAAAGTGTAAAATTTTCTTTTTCTTTTAACGATATTATAGTTTCTCTTAGTTTTTGTGGGGCAATAATCATATCTGGCTTAAGCATCTAAATACCCCTTGAAGTTTTTAACTCTATCTTTGATTATAGATTCATTTTGTGATCTTTCTTGAATTCTTATAATTGCATCTAAAACAGCTTCTGGTCTAGGAGGGCAACCTGCTATATACTCATCAACAGGAATAATTGTATCAATTCCTTGCACAGTTGCATAGTTGTCATAAAATCCACCAGAGCAAGCACATGCTCCCATGGAAATCACCCATTTAGGTTCACACATTTGGTCATATATTTTTTTTAAAACAGGAGCTTGCTTATATGAGATTGTTCCTGCAACTATCATTAAATCTGCTTGTCTAGGAGAAAATCTTACAACTTCTGCACCAAATCTAGACAAATCATATCTAGCAGCTGCAACTGACATAAACTCAATACCACAGCAAGCAGTTCCAAATACCATTGGCCACATAGAGTAAGATCTTGCCCAATTTACTGCTGTGTCTAATTTAGTAGTAATTACACTGTCACCAAATACTGATTCTACTCCTAATCCCATGAAAGTGCCTTTTTCTTGTAAATGTATAATAATCCTGCGAATAATAATCCCATAAAAATAAACATTTTAATAAGTCCAAAATAACCTAATTCTAAAACATTTACAGCCCAAGGGAATAAAAAAACAATCTCTACATCAAATAATAAAAATGAGATTGCAACTAAATAAAACTTAACTGCAAATCTTAATTTTGTTCCACCAATTGGATTTGATACACCAGATTCATATACTTTGTTTTTTTCAACATCATTTTTATTATTTGGACCTAAAAATCTAGACAGTAGGAATACTGAAACTAAAATGGCACCGACTAAAACAAAAATTACTGAAGATAGCACTAATTCATTTGACATAATTTATTCCCGAGAGTTTATCTTTAAAAAATTGTACAATTATTTTTTAAAAAAAAAGTGTCTTTTTAGTGAATAAATTTTGCAAATTATGACATATGAGAAAAAATGTAATACTTTAAACTACTAGTTATCAATAAAAAATATCAATAATTTAAACTATTATATGGGTTGAAAAGTAACAAGAAATATTAAGCCTTAGTAAATAAGTAGCTTTTTGTAAAAGCTACACATACAAAGTATATAGTGAAATTAAATTTTATTTGTATTTTGGTTAATTCTTAAATTTGCAAAGCTTTGATAAAATAGTCACTGTAATATTATAGATAAAATTAAAGGTAACATAGTGACTAATAAAGATTTAATGAAAGAAGACTTAAAGCATATTTTTCATCCTTGTTCACAAATGAAAGATCATGAAACTTTACCGCTAATTCCAATAAGAAAAGGGTATGGGGCATATATTGAAGACTTTGATGAAAATAGATATTTAGATTGTATTAGTAGTTGGTGGGTAAACCTTTTTGGACATTGTAATAGTTATATTAATAATAAAATAAGTGAGCAACTACAAGATTTGGAACATGTTATTTTTGCAGGATTTACACATCAACCTGCAATAAGTTTGGCAAAAAGATTAGTTAAATTAACTCCAAAACCCCTAGAAAAACTATTTTTTGCAGATAATGGTTCAAGTGCAATTGAAATAAGTTTAAAAATGGCATTTCAATACTATAAAAATAAAGGTCAAACAAAACCTCTTTTTGTAAGTTTGCAGAACTCCTATCATGGTGAAACTATGGGAGCACTTGCCGTTAGTGATACAGGAATATATAAAGATGTATATGAAGATATTTTAATAAAAACAATCCAAGCAAAATCTCCAGCACTACACAATGAAGATGAAGCAATAACTAGTATGAGAGAGATTTTAGAACAAAATAGTCAGAAAATATGTGCAGTTGTAGTTGAGCCATTAGTTCAGTGTGCTGGAAGTATGAAGATGTATAAACCCAGTTATCTTACAAGATTAAGAGGACTTTGTGATGAATTTAAAGTTTTTTTAATTGCAGATGAAATAGCTGTTGGATTTGGTAGAACTGGTACAATGTTTGCAGTTGAACAAGCAAACATATCACCTGATTTTTTATGTTTGTCAAAAGGAATTACAGGTGGTTATATGCCACTATCTGTGGTACTTTTTACAAATGATATTTATGATGCTTTTTACTGTGATTATAGTGAAGGAAAATCATTTTTAGACTCACATTCATACACAGGAAACACTCTTGCTTGTGCAGTTGCAAATGCAGTTTTAGATATTTTTGAACAAGAAAATATCATAGAAAAGAATCAAGAAAAAATAGAGTTTATAAAAAAAGAAACACAAAAGTTTAAAGAGTTAGATAATGTTTTAGAAGTTAGACAAACTGGAATGATTTGTGCAATAGAGTTAAAAGGATATGAGAGTTGTGATAGAATTGGACTAAAAGTATTTAAAAAAGCTTTAGAACAAGGTGTTTATATAAGACCACTAGGAAGTGTAATATATTTTATGCCACCATATATTTTTACAAAAGAGCAATTGCAAACGATGATTGATGTAACTTATAGTATTGTTAAATCATTGTAAATATTAAATTAGATAGAATTTTGCAAACATAAAGGAAAAACAGATGAAAGAAGCAATAGAACTTTTAAAAAAACATGATTTATTAAAAATAATTGATGATGAGCTTGATATTTATTTAGAGATACCTCATATAGCTTATATTGAAGTAAAAAGAGAAGATTCAAAAGCAGTTTTATTTACAAATGTGGTAGATAGAAAAAACAACAAAAAGTTTGATATGCCAGTATTGATGAATGTTTTTTGTAATGAAAAAGCAGTAAAACTTTTTATTGGAGATGGTGATAAGATAGGGGCAGAAATACAAAGTTTACTTAAAATGAAGCCACCAACATCACTAGGAGAAAAACTTTCAACTTTTGGAAAATTATTTGCTTTAAAAAATGTGATTCCAAAAAAATTAAAAGGTAAAGGTGAGTGTCAAGAGGTTATTAAATTAGGAGACGATGCAAAACTATCAGAACTTCCTATTTTGACAACTTGGGAGCAAGATGGAGGACCCTTTATTACAATGGGGCAAGTTTATACGACTTCATTAAATGGTGAGCTGAAAAATTTAGGAATGTATAGATTGCAAGTTTATTCTGATAACACTTTAGGAATGCATTGGCAAATACACAAAGACTCAAATCACTTTTTTCATGAATATAAAAAAGCTGGTAAAAAAATGCCTGTTTCTATAGGAATTGGTGGGGATCCTATGTATATTTGGTGTGGACAAGCACCACTCCCAATTGGAGTTTTTGAACTCATGCTTTATGGTTTTGTAAAGAATAAACCTGCGCAACTTGTAAAATCAATTACTAATGATATTTATGTTCCAAAAGATAATGATTTTGTAATAGAAGGATTTGTTGACCCAACAAAGATGAAAATAGAAGGACCATTTGGTGATCATACGGGGTATTATACGCTAGAAGAAGAGTATCCATTTATGGAAGTTACTGCAATTACACATAAAAAAGAGCCAACATATTTAGCAACAGTTGTAGGAAAGCCACCTTTAGAAGATAAATATATGGGACATGCAACAGAGAGAATTTTTTTACCACTACTTAAGACAACTGCACCTGATTTAATAGATTATTATATGCCAGAAAATGGAGTGTTCCATAATCTTATCTTAGCAAAAATTAAAACTCTTTATCCAGGACATGCAAGTCAAATGATGCATGCTTTTTGGGGAGTAGGGCAAATGAGTTTTGTAAAACATGCAATTTTTGTTAATGAAGATGCACCAGATTTAACTAATCATGAAGCTATAGTTGAATACATTTTAAATAGAATTAATATAGATGAAATTCTAGTTTCAAGAGGTGTTGTAGATGCACTTGACCACTCTAGTCCAAAATTTGCAGTTGGTGGAAAGCTTGGAATTGACTGCACTGGCGAAGAGATAAAAGAGTTGGGAATTAATATTTTAGATGATTTGATACTTTTAAAAAAGATGCAAAGTATAACTTCTGAAGTAAAAACTTTAAAACAGTATGGATTAAATACAAAAAACCCAGTAACAGTAATAAGTGTAGATAAACAAAGAAATCAAAAATATCTATTTGAAGATTTAAAGCCATTGTTTGAGTATATTAAGATTTTAATTATAGTTGATGAGAAGAAAAATAGTGTAGATAATCCATATATGCTTGTGTGGAGAGTTGCAAATAATATTGATTCAAACAGAGACTTATTTATTAGTGGACAAACTATGTGTTTAGATGCTACAAATAAAAATAGTCATGATAACTTCAAAAGAAGATGGCCTGACGATGTTGATTGTACTAAAGAGGTAATTGATTCATTAATTCAAAGAGGAATTATAGAAGTTGATGAGGTGTTTGAAAAACAGTTTAGATTGTGCGAGTAGAAAAGTAAGTAAAATTACTTTTCTATTTTTTCTATTGATTGAATTAAAATAGTTTTAAACTCGTTTGAGCTTAAAATCTCTTCTTTGATAATTCTTTTTTTTGTGTAGTATGGGTCGGTTTTTAAAATTGTTAACATTTGTCTATAGTTATCATACAAATTTGTAAATAAACTAGATTCTTCAATAATAATAGTTAGTATATTTTTTGTTTTTTCAGGAATCTGACTTTTACCTACATGAGGTGGAATAATCTTATTTGCAATAGTATAAATGTAACAAAAACAAAAAATCTTTTTATATTCTAAATGAGAAAAATTATTACTATTTATAGCAGTTTCTACTTCTGAATAGATATATAAATAGTCATATTCATTTAAAAAGTTTTCTAAAAAATCATTGATATTTCTTATTAATTTATTTTTTTTAACTTTATGTATAAAATATATCATTATAAATATGCATATAAAACCAAAAAAAAGAGATTCCATGAGTGTCACCTTAAAAAATCAATATTTTTAAGTGACATTATACATTTATGAATATGAAGAAACAATAAATATAGTAGTTATTTAGTTGCTACAATTTGAATGTCTTTTTGTTGTAAATTTAAATATATTTTTTTTGATGGGTCTGGTAAATAGTTTGTATTAATTTCAATTACATATGAAGGAAAATCTTTACAAAATAAAGAGAGTTCATAATGATCACCACAAAATGAAGTTTCTATTAAAATTAATTCAATTCCATTTTTTTCATAGTTTACAAAAGATTGTGAAACACGTACAATAGGAGTTTCATCATCTTTTAAATTTTTTCCAAGTTTTGAGGCAAGTTCTTTTGGAATAATATTAATGTTACCTAAAAAATTGGCTACATAGAGATTTTTTGGATAAAAAAATAGTTCTTGTGGTGTTCCAAATTGAATTAGTGTTTTATTATGAATTATTCCAATTTTATCAGAAATACTTAGAGCTTCTTTTTTATCATGTGTTACTAAAATAGCACTTAGACCTAATTTTTTAATAGTTTTTTTTAACCATAGTTTTGTTTTGTTTCTTAAAATTGAATCTAAATTTGCAAAAGGTTCATCTAAAAGTAAAATCTTAGGATTATAAGCAATTGTTCGAGCAATGCTAACTCTTTGTTGTTGACCACCACTTAGTTCATGTATTTGTTTGTTTTGATGCTTTAGTAAGTCAAATTGTTCTAAGAGTTCTTCCACTCTTTTACTTTTTTGGTTTTTTGAAAACTTTGTAAGTGCAAATCCAATATTGTCTTTGACATTTAAATGTGGAAACAATGCATAATCTTGAAAAATGTATCCAATATCACTATTACAAGAATTAGTTTGTGAGATTAAGCAAGTTTCATTTAAAAATATTTCACCTTCAAAATTATCTTGTAATGATGCAATACTTCTTAAAATTGTACTTTTGCCACTACCACTAGGTCCTAGAATAGTTACTATTTCACCTGCTTGTACATCAAAAGATACATTTTCTAAAATCTTAGTTTTTCCAAAAGATATACCAAAGTTTTTTACTTTTATGCCTAACATATTTTATTCCTTAATCATTTTTTTTGCTAATATCAGCACAGATAAAATTCCCATTATAACAATAAACATTGCGGGAACACTAGAGTGAACAATTTGAGATTGATTTACATATTCATAGCTTAGAATTGCTAAAGTATCATAATTAAATGGTCGTAAAATCATTGTTAAAGGTAATTCTTTAATAACCTCTATAAAAATGATAATAAAAGAGATAAATACTGAGTTCTTTATCAATGGTAAGATAACTTTTAGTAGAGTCGTAGTTTCTTTTATATTCATTGTTTTGCAGGCATCATCATAGCTTGTAGGAATTTTAGAAAAACCTGATTCATAATTATTTATAGAAATTGATAAAAAACGAACAATATAGCCAAAAATCAAAGCTATTATTGTTCCACTTATTAAAGTGTCTAATTCAAATAAATTGAAAAAATACTTATCAATTAGTGCAAAAAAACTTAGAATACCAATAGCAATAATTGCGCCAGGAATAGAATACCCTAGTTTTACAATTTGAACCAAAAAGTCAGAAAAATAGTTTTTAGATAATCTTACATTATAGACAAAAATAAATCCCAAAATTGTAATAATTACTGAAGTAAAAGTTGCAATATAAAGAGTTTGCAGCAAAATAGTAATGAAATGCTCATCTATTACTTCTTTATATGCAATAAAAAACCAGTAACACAGCTGAATAAAGGGAAGTAAAAAACCAAAGAAAAAAGGAATAAAGCAAACAATAAATGCTAGAATGTTTTTAAAACCTTTTAACTCTTTTTTTGAAATTGGTTTGAAATCTTTTCCACTACTTTTGTATCTTTTATTAATTCTTTGAAATCTTTCTATAAAAATAAGTGAAAATATAAATATCATTAGAATACTAGCAAGTTGTGCTGCTGCTTCAATACTTCCCATTCCAAACCAAGTACGAAATATTCCTGTAACAAATGTAGGTACTCCAAAATAATCGACTACTCCAAAATCAGAGACTGCTTCCATAACTGCTAGTATTACACCTGCAACAATAGCAGGTCGAGATATAGGAATAATGATTTTATAAAATATTTGCCATTGTGAAAGCCCTAATGTTTTAGAAGCATCAATTATAGAAGATGATTCTGAATACAAATATGTCTTTGAAATTAAGTAAACATAAGGGTATAAAACTAATGACATAACTATAATTGCACCTTCTATTGACATAATATCAAAAAATATTACTTCACTTAAGTCTTTATTTAAAACATCTAAAACAAAAGTCGTTACAGTGCCTGTTATATCGAACATTCCTCCATAAATATATGCAACTATATATGTAGGAAGAGCAAAAGGTAAAATAAGCGCATAGTGAAAAAAATGAGAAAAAGAAAATTTAAAAACTGTAGTGATATATGCAGTAGAAAAGCCAATTATAAATGTTAAAACAGCAACTCCAATCATTATATACAAAGAGTTAAATATATAATCAAATAAAACTGTATCTTTTAAATGTAGCCAAGTTTCATTATCACCAAAAAAAAGATATGAGAGTATTATAATTGTTGGAATAGAAATAAGTAGTGTTAAAAAAACACTACTTACATTAAATAAATTTAATTTTTTCAAGGAAAATTCTTTTACTATTTCCAATTTGCTTGATCAAAGATCTTAACAGCAGCTTTATTATTTTCACCTAGTTCGTTTATAGAAATAGTATCATCTTCAAAGGTACCCCATGATTTAACAATATCACTAGACTCTACTCCAGCTAAAACAGGATATTCAAAATTTGCTTGCGCAAATAATTTTTGGGCATCTTTAGAAGCCATAAATTCAATAAATTTAATAGC
>CAYJFN010000010.1:0-2436 GCA_964369325.1 uncultured Arcobacteraceae bacterium | reverse complement strand
GAAGATCTAACCATAATTTTACCTTTGAATTTTGGATCTGCTAAATCTTCATAAGTTTTTAATTCATTTGGAATATCTGAATCAATTTTATGCACAGCAACTCTTGAACGCTTTGTTAATCCAAACCATTGATTATCTTTGTCTCTTAGTTTTTCAGGAATATTTTGTGCTAAATATTTTGATTGAATTGGTTGTAAAATATTTTTTTCTTTTGCTTGAAAAAGAGTTGCAGCATCAACTGTTATTAAAACATCTGCAGGTGATTTTTTACCTTCAGTTTCAATTCTTTTAATAAGTGCATTCGCATCAGCTTTTACAACATTAACTTTTATACCTGTTTTTTGTTCGAACATTTTAAAAAGTTTTTTGTCAGTATCATAGTGTCTATGAGAATAGACATTTACTTCAGAAGATGCAAATAGTGAAGTTACTAGTAATGCACCAAGAGTTAGCTTTTTTAACATAATTTTCCTTTGTGATAAATTGGTTGAATTATAGAGAATTACAACTTTGCCAAAACTTAATATTAATAACAAGTATCAATTTAAAGAAAAGATTAAAATTTATTTCTTTTAGTAAATTTAATTCAAAAAATACGAAACTAAGAGTATAATGCATCTTTAATTTTTATAATAATGATTAAAACAATTTTTGCATTGGAAAAATAGAATATGGTATTAATGATAGATAATTATGATAGCTTTACATACAATATTGTTCAATATTGTTTAGAATTAGGAGCAAATTTAAAAGTAATTAGAAATGATGAATTAAGCGTAAAAGAAATAGAAAAACTAAACCCAGAAAAAATCATCATATCCCCAGGCCCTGCGACTCCAAATGAAGCTGGAGTTTGCTTAGAAGTCATTAAACATTTTGCAGGTAAAAAACCTATTTTTGGTATTTGCTTAGGTCACCAAAGTATAGCTCAAGCTTTTGGAGCTGAAGTAATAAGAGCAAAAAATTTAATGCATGGAAAAATCTCAAGAATTAAAGTCATTAAAGAAAGTATTATTTTCAAAGGTTTACCACAAAAGTTTAATCAAACACGATATCACTCTTTAAGTGTAAAAGAAGAAAACCTTCCTTCTTGTATTATTCCAACAGCTATAAGTTTAGATGACAAAGAGATTATGGCATTGCAAATAGAAGGTTTGCAAATTTATGGAGTACAATTTCATCCTGAGTCAATAATGAGTGAATATGGGTATGAAATGATTGATAACTTTTTAAAATTATGATATTTTTAACAAATTGGCACTCAAAAGTATTAGCAGTCATATTATCAATTTTTGTTGTTATTCTTATTTGGGTATCTACAACACTTAGTATTAGCTATAAAGAGGCAATAATTTTTTATGAGGGCAATGATTTACTTCACTATATAATTCAAGCATTTACTTATCTTTTTGGACAAAATAGTGTTGCATTAAGGCTCCCTTTTATAATCTTTTATATAGCAAGTGTAGTTTTGATGTATAAAATGACAGAGAATTATTTTAAAAATGAAAATGATAGATTAATATCTATTTTGGTTTTTATGTTTTTGCCTGGTATTGTAGGTGCTTCACTTTTAGTTAATAACTCTATTATTGTAATTTTTTGTACAATATTATATCTTTATAGTTATAGAGTAACAAGTAAGCATAACTACTATATGCTAGCATTATTTTTATTTATAGATAACTCTTTTGCTATTTTATTTTTGACTTTATTTTTTTATGCTTTGCAAAAAAGATTAAATGAACTTTTGGTTGTATCTTTGATTTTGTTTGGTTTGTCTATGTCTATTTACGGATTTGATGTAAATGCTTTTGAAGAACCACGAAGTCATTTCTTGGATTTATTTGCAATATATGCTTATATTTTTTCTCCTTTCGTTTTTTTCTATTTTATTTATTCTATGTATAGAGTTGGAATAAAAGGGAAAAAAACAATTTTTTGGTATACCTCTGTTACGGTGTTGATTTTTTCTTTTTTATTATCTTTTAGACAAAGAATCCAAATAGAAGATTTTGCACCTTTTGTAATAGTTACAATTCCGCTTATGATGAAAATATATTTTCATTCATTAAGAGTACGACTTCCAATGTTTAGAGATAAATATTTAATCGGTGCATACATTAGTTTAGTTTTTTTAGCTATAAGTACAATAGCTCTTCTTTTTAATAAACCTCTTTATTACATGTTAAAAGAACAAAAAAATCACTTTGCATATCAATATCATTTTGTAAATGATATTGCAAAAATATTAAAGCAAAATAATATAACATCAGTGATGGTAAATGATAAAAAATTAGCATTGAGACTTAAATTTTATGGCATAGAAGAAGACAAAACAAATTTTATTACTCTAAATCAACTAAATATTTATGATAAAAAATTTGATATTTTGTTTTTAAATAAAAATATTCAATCTTTATATTATGTTAAAAT
>CAYJFN010000009.1:0-20083 GCA_964369325.1 uncultured Arcobacteraceae bacterium | reverse complement strand
TTTTCATTAATTTTTACATTGTCTTTAGCATTTTGTAATAATTGATATCCTCTTAGTACATCAATATATGCTTGAACCATTTGAAATGCAATATCATTTGCATTTTCAACATAATTATGTGCTGCTGCTAAAATTCTTGTTTCTTGATAATCAACTTTGTTAGTTGTACTAAATCCATTAAATAGATTTTGAGTAAGTCTTAATGAATGTGTATACTCAGCGTACTGGTGATCTTCTGTTCCTAATTCAACACTACTTTTGATGTTTCCTGCATCATTTAATCCATACGAACCTGTATAATCTATTGTTGGTAAATACTCTGATTGAGCTATTTTTAAATCTTGTTGTACCTCTCTAAAGTTTTTTAATCTTTCTTGAACAACTGGGTTTGTTTGTAGAACCTCTGAAACACTCTCTTTTAAACTAAGAGCATAAGCATTACTGCTTAAACATATTGCACTTGCTGCAATAATACTTATTAGTTTCCCTTTAGTTATATTTTTCATATCAACTTCCTTTGTGAAATATTTATCGAATTCTATCATAAAATGCTGCATTTATTTATTAAACTATGCTTTATCATTACTTTTTTATATAATAAACAACTAAAAAGCCCTATTTTATCGAACAAAATAAAATAATTTTTTTTATGATTTATTTAACTTTTATTAAATTTTGAAATTAAAAATCTAATTTTTTTTCATATTTTTGTACGCTTTTGTTACATTTCAATTTTTTTGTAAAAAAATTACTATTTTATAAATAAAATTATTATTTAATTTAAATACTTATTTTTTGTATAAATTACTATTTTTTTTTGAACTTTAAAGAAATTGAGTTTACACAATGCCTAATGTTTTTTTTAGTAAATCCCTCACCAATAAAAACATGTCCTAAATGACCATTACAAGTTGCGCATACAATTTCTGTACGCTTTCCATCTTTATCTGGAATTCTTTTTACATTTCCTAAATCATCATCAAAACTTGGCCAACCACATCCTGAAGAAAATTTTGAATCAGAATCATACAAAATTGTGTCACACTTTTTGCACAGGTATATACCTTCTTCATAAAAATTATTATATATTCCTGTAAAGGCTTTTTGCGTTCCTTTTTGCTCTATTACGAATTTTTCTTCTTGTGTTAATTCATTATATTGCATAACTATCCTTATAGCACTTGCCATTTATTTTGAATTAAAATTTTGTCATTTAATTTTAAAACACCTGTAAAGATATCTTTACTATTTACAACTCCAACACCACTTGGCGTTCCACTCATTAAGATATCTCCATCTTCAAAACTTAAAAAAGTTTGTGCCTCTTTTAAAATTTCATATGGCTTGTTTATCATATAACTTACATCTGATTTTTGAACAAGTCTATCATTAATATATAATTCAATCTCAATTTTTTCATCATCATACATAAAAGGAATAAAATCAGAAAACACTGCAGAAGCATCGAATGCTTTCGCTCTTTCCCATGGTAGTCCTTTTTGTTTAAGTTTAGTTTGTACTTCTCTTAATGTTAAATCAAGTCCAAATGCAACTGCAACTATTTTATTTGATTTAATTAAAAAAGAGATTTCTGCTTCATAGTGACACTTATTAGTTTTTGGTAAAACTAGCTTATCGCTAATTGAAGAGTTAGGTTTTATAAAAAAAACCATCTCCTCTGGAATTTCATTGTTTAATTCATTTATGTGTTCAATAAAATTTCTTCCTATACATACAACTTTTGATGGATATATTTTTTCTTGATTAAATAAAACAAAATTCACTTTATCTCCTAATATCTTTTCAATAAATCTCTTAAAATAATCGCAGTAAGTCCCCAAATAACCTCATCTTGATATTTATAAACATAAACTTTATGCTTTTTGTTACCCCAAGGTTCTTGATACATTTTAGGCAAACCTAACTCTTGCACAGGAAAATATACCTCTTTATTGCCAAACTCATCTATATGATAGGGCTTTACTTCACTTCTTAATGTATATTCAATAACATCATAATTTTTAAAATGCTCAAGTGGTACTAATATTGTTTTTTCAACTTCATTATAATCAAGTTTTAATTTTCTTAATGCTGATTTTTTAACAATCCCAACAAATGGCTCAACTACTGCACCAAATGGAGCAACAAGTGTGTCAAGTTTTGCAACTATTTTTATATTTTTTTTCTTTATTCCTAACTCTTCTTTTGTTTCTCTCAAAGCAGTTTGTCTAAAATTTTTATCAATATCTTTTTCAAAACCACCACCAGGAAAACATATATCTCCACCTTGTCTTATATGCTTTGCTCGTTTTTGTAAAAGAAGATAGTATGAGCCTTTTATCTTAATAAAAGGGACTAACACCGCACAATTAAACAAATTGTCTCTTCCCATAATATTCGGAGTCTTTGGCAAGCTTTTTAACAGTCTTTTTAAATCTTTTTTCTTCATTAATTTATGTTTTTCATTGTTATAGTAACTAATGCACCTTTATATTCTGTTCCTTCATATTCAAACTCTTTATTTTGAATATCTAAAGTTGCATTCATATGTCTTTTTAAAATCTCTTCACACATATATAAACCTATTCCCGTACCAACACTTTTATGTTTAGTTGTAAAATATAGCTCGGTTATTTTACTAAGTATCTTATCGGGAATTCCTCCTGCATTATCTTTTATTGTAATAATTATATCTGTATCTTTTTTATAAATATCTATAAAAATTAATTTTTTTCCTACTTTAGTATTTTTAAAAGCATCTTTTGAATTGTTTAGAATATTGATAAAAACTTGCACTAAAGAGTTTTCAAACCCTAATATAGTATGATTTTCTATATTTGTAATTACTTCTATCTCTTTTAGTATAGTAGAAAGTAAATCTAAACTCTTCTTTAATGCGTCACTTATTTCAAATTTTTCTTTTTCTTCTTGTGGTTTAAAAAAACTTCTAAAATCTTCTATTGTAGTTGATAAATAAGTTGATATTTTAAGAATTTGGTCAAGTGTTTTATTTAATGAATTATCATCTAAAACTTTCATATCATTTTGAAGCTTTATTGAACTTGCAGCTGTTGATATAACAGTTAAAGGCTGTCTCCATTGATGAGCAATATTTTCTAGCATTTCACCCATAGATGCCATTTTAGACTGCCGTGAAAGAAGTCTTTCTACTTTTATATTTTTATCTACTTCTATTTTGATTCGTTCTTCAAGCTTCGAATTTATAGAAACTAGCTCTTTTGTTTTTTGTTTAACTTTTCTTTTTAATTCACTATTCACATTATGTAAAAATCTTTGTCTGTAAAGTATTGCTATTAAAACAATAATAAAAATTGTTAGAATTTGAAATAACAACTTTATATCAAACTCTTCTTTATATTCAATATACAACCACTTATCTAGAATTTTTTTTACCTCATCTTCAGTAATAGATTCAACTGCTTTGTTAAAAATATTAAAAAGTATAGTATTGTTTTCACTAACAGCTATACGAAAGTAATTATTTTTATTTAACTGTCCAGATACTTTTAAATTAGCGAAATCTCTTTGTTGTTTTTTATATACTGCCTGAGACAAGGCTACTATCACACCAAAAACTTCATCGTTTGCAACCATTTTAAAAGCTTTATCTAAACTATCCACTTCTATTAAATTAAAATTTTTATACTCATCTTTTAAGATGTCCGTAAGAGCTTGTCCACGAACTGCCACTAAAGTTCTGTTTTTAATTTTTTTAATATCAGTGTAAAATGGCTTTTCGTTTGTGGTTACTAAAACAAAAGGAATATCTGCATATTGTGTGGTAAAATTCAAAAACTTCTCTTTTTCTTCCGAAAATTGAATCATTGGTATAAGTTCGCATTTTCCTTGCTTGATTAGCTTCATTGTTTGCATAGTATTTGATGTAGGAATTAATTTTAATGTTATATCAAGCTTATTCTCAATTATTTTCACATAATCAGATATAAACCCTGTAAGTTTGCCATCTGCAATATCTGAGTAAGGCATAGCCTCTGGAATAATACAAATATCTATTATTTTTCTATTTTTTAAATAATCTGATTCTTCTTGAGTTAGTTCTATTATATTTGAAAAAAGTGATTGAGAAAAAAGTAGTATTATAAGCAAACAAAGAGATTTCTTCATAAAGACACCTTTATTTCATTTGCTATTATTATAACTAAATAAGTATAAAATTGTGAAACTTTTGTGTTTCTTTTGTGTAACTTTTAGCAATAAAAGATTGCTTTTATGCAATCTTTTATTAAATTTTAATGTAAGAAGTGTCTTTTTCCAGAAAAGTATAGTGCCATTCCAAATTCATTGGCTGCATCAATTATCTCTTCATCTCTGATACTCCCACCTGGTTCTATCACACATTTTACACCTGCTTCTTGTGCTGCGTCAATTGAGTCTCTAAATGGGAAAAATGCTTCACTAGCAAGAACTGAACCACTTACATCTAGTCCTAAGTCTTCAGCTTTTCGTAAAGCTGCTTTTGCAGCATCAACTCTACTTGTCATACCCATTCCAACTGCAACCATAGCAGAGTTTTTAACATAAACAACGCAGTTAGATTTTGTTAAACTTGCAACTTTATATGCTATTTCCATATCTTTTTTCTCTTGCACAGATGCTTCTCTAATTGATTTTAACTCAGCATTTGCAACTTCACTTTCTTCTATGAAATCTGCATCTTGATAAACAAATCCACCATCTACAATTTTAAAGTTGTAAGCATCATTAGCCATTTCTAGTTTTTGAGTACCTTGTTTAAATAGTTTGATTCTATTTTTTTTACTTAGCTCTTCTACAGCTTCAGCCGTAAAGTCTGCTGCAAATACAACTTCTAAGAAAATTTCATTCATCTTTTTTGCTAATTCTAATTCAACTATACCATTAACTGCAACAACCCCACCAAAAGCAGAAATTGGGTCACATTTTAAAGCTTCATTATAAGCTTCAAGTAAACTATCTTTTATAGCAAATCCACAAGGATTTCCGTGTTTTACAATACAAACTGCATTATCATCTCCAAATGCACTTGCAATTTTAGCAGCACCACTAATATCACCCATATTGTTAAAACTTGCTTCTCCTTTTACAGTGATAAACTTGTTTGAAAGATGTTTGTCAAACTCATATAACGCACCTTTTTGGTGTGGATTTTCACCATATCTTGTATCAAACACTTTAGTTCCAACAATAAATTGTTTAGCTCCCATTGCATTGTTAAATCTTTTGTTCATATAGTTTGCTATCATAGAATCATAAGAAGCTGTGTGTTCATAAGCTTTAATCATCAAATCTCTTCTAAACTCTACTGTGTTTGTGTTGTTTTTTAGATTATTTAAAACTAAATCATAATCTGCAACATCCGTTACAATAATTACTGAATCAAAGTTTTTAGCAGCACTTCTAACCATTGCAGGACCACCAATATCAATGTTTTCAATAATCTCTTCAAAATCATCAGTTTTTTCAATAGTTGCTTTAAATGGGTATAAGTTTACACAAACTAAATCAATACCTTCAACACCTAACTCTTTTGCTTGGTCTAAATGAGATTGCTTGTCTCTTCTATGTAGAATTCCACCGTGAATATATGGATTTAATGTTTTAACTCTTCCTTCAAAGCACTCTGGAAATTTTGTAACTTCATTTGCTTCAATTACAGCTATTCCTGCATTTTGCAAAGCTGTATATGTTCCACCTGTTGAGATTATCTCATATCCTAAACCTACTAACTCTTTTGCAAAGTTTTCAACACCACTTTTGTCGCTTACGCTAATTAATGCTCTCAATTTTCGTCCCTTTTTTTTCCATTTAATTTTGCGGATTATACTAAAATTGTTATTACGAGTTGCTTTTACATTTTTGTAAAAAAAAATGTAGTAAAATTTTTAAAATATTAAAAGGGATATTAGTGACTTATAAGTTTTGGGAAAGCTATAGCTTTTCAATACCGTATGAACTTCAAATGAAATTTGATGTAAGAATTTGTAATGTTGTTTCAAAATTAGAGATGTTCTTAGAGAACATTATGATTAAAAATATTCAAAAAGAGCAGATTAAAGTTTTTTTAGCTGGATCTTGTATAAAAGCAGATAGTTTTAGAGATATAGATTTGATTTTTCCAAATAAAGATGATAAAGAAGATATAGTGAATGCTTTAAATGAAGAGTTTTTTTTATATGAAAACAACTCCTCTACTTTTAAATTAAATGATGATATTTTTCAATTTGTTTATAGAGAGAAGTTTAAAGATTCCTCTTTAAATTTTTTAGTTGATGGTTTTGATTTTGATTCTACTAAAATAGCTTTTGAAGCAATTATTTACACTAAAACAAAAAAAGTAGAATTGCTTAAATGTGATATAAGAAAAGAGTTTATTGACTATGTTCAAACAAGAAAAAACAACCTTTCTAAAGTAAATGTAAATCCATTCGTTTCATTACAAAGAGCAATACATTATTTAAAAAATGGAGACGATGTACCATATTCAGTATTTTTAACAATTTGTTTTAAAATCGCTCAATTAGATATAAAACAAGGTAATGAGGAAGATTTTTTTAATAAGTTACAAGGTAATGGAAAAAAATTAGAAGACGTAAAAAAAGCAATCAGTCAATTTGTAGATATAAATAAAATTTAATTTCTCAAGCTTAGGATAATATATCCTAAGCTTTATTCTTAATTACTTTTTCTTTTTAAAAAAGAGATTACTACAAAAAATGTAATAATTAAAAACACTGCAACTTGTCCATTAAAAGGTACTCCTGCAGGAGATGCTGCAAGTGAAAAGTTGTGTGCAATTGCTCCTCCTATTAAAAACCCTAAAATAGTAATAGAGCCGTTTGCATTTCCAGAACCAGCCTTAATTAGTTGTCTAAAAGGACAACCAGCTAACATAACAGAACCCCATCCAACAATTAACATTCCTAAGAAATTAAAAACACCATCTGTGTGAGCAATTGGTTGATTTGCAAATGATAAATTAAATTTTCCTAAAACAATATTTCCTATTAAAACAGTCAAAAGTAAAACAGTTATTCCAATTATATTTGCATATTTTTTTTGAAAAATTGCTTTGTTAAAAGCGCCAGCAAAACAAAAATCTGTTTTATATGCAAATATTCCAATAACAAATGCAATAATTAAAGAGATAAGTATTGGTGCTTTTTGTGAAGCAGGTCCTACTTGGCTAAAATGAATAAACGATGGTGCTACAATTAAAAGTATTAAAAGAACAACCATCAAAAAAGGAAATGCGAATGATTCTTGCTTTGAGGTTTCATACTCCTGCCCTAAAGAAAAGCCATTGATTTTAAATTTGTATCCAATAGACAATCCCGTAACCAACCCGAACAATCCAACAACTGCATTTAAATCACCTCCAGCAAGTCTTAATATAAGTCTTGTTGGACAACCAAGAAAAACCAATGCACCTATCATAACTGCAATTGCAATAGTAAATCTAAGCATTGCAGAATCTCCACTTACAGGATTAAAACTTTTTGTTACAAAAGAAGTAAAAAATGCACCTAGAGCTAAAGCAATTATTTCAGGTCTTATGTATTGTACAATTGGATTTGTTTGAAATCCAAGTCCACCACTTGTGTCTCGTATAAAACAAGCTGCACAAATCCCCATATTTGCAGGATTTCCAAAATCCACTAAAATTAAGGCTCCTAGCCCTATAATTATTCCTGTTAGAATCAACAGATTTTTGTTTGATATTACCACGAAGTATCCTTTTTATTTAATATAAAAAGCACGTATGTGAAATGTAAGAAGAGTATTTGTAAGAAATAATCAAGCTTATGTTCTACCTAAACCTTAGGCAATGCTTTAAAAAAGAGATTATACAAAAAAAAAGAAAAAAATTTAATTAAGAGGTTTTAATAGTGTAGTTTAATGTTTTATTACAAAAAGAGAATTAACTCTTTTTGTAATTATAAATCTTGCTCAATAACTTCTTTAAATCTATTAAAGTAGATATTTTTTGCATCTGCTAAAGATTTCGTAATACCATTGATTAAAATAGTATCACCTTTTACTTGTCCAATTTTAATACAATATTGTCCAACACTTGAAACTAAGTTTTCAAATGCCTCTTCATTTTCATAACTTACTTCAACAATTGCTCTACTTAAAGTCTCAGAGAAAATATCTTTTGCATCATTTAAAGGAGCAACAATTTCAACACCTTTATTTCCTACAACTGCCATTTTTGCTGCACTAATTGCAAGCCCACCAACATTTACATCTTTTGCAGCATTTAATAAACCTTGTTTATTTGCTTCAATTACTAAGTTCCAAAGTTTTAACTCTTTTTCAAAATCTACTTCAGGGTGAACTCCTGCAACTTTTCCATACACTTTTTTCATAAATAGGCTTCCACCAAACTCTGCTTTTGTTTCACCTAGTAAATAAATTGTACTACCTTCTTTTTGAAATGCTGATGGTAAAACTTTGTTTGCATCTTCATTTACACCAACCATTGCAATAGAAGGCGTTGGGAAAACACCAACTCCATTTGTTTCATTGTATAAAGAAACATTTCCACCAATTACAGGAGTGTTTAATGATTTACAAGCTTGTTTAATACCTTCGCAAGACTCTTTAAACTGCCACATAACTTCTGGGTTTTGTGGGTTTCCAAAGTTTAGACAATCTGTAATTGCTTTTGGAACTGCTCCACTCATTGCAACATTTCTACCACTTTCCATCACTGCAGCAGCTGCTCCTAATTGCGGGTTAATATAACAAAATCTTGTGTTACAATCTGCACTCATAGCAAGAGCTTTTCCAGTTTCTTTGATTCTAATACTTGAACCATCTAACGTTCCTGGTCCTTTAATTGTATTTGTTTGAACCATTGAGTCATATTGAGAATAAACCCAAGATTTATCTACAACTTCCATATCACTAAACATCATATCAAAAGCTTCTTGATTGCTGATTTTTTTGTCCATTGAAATATTTGCAATATCTTTTAAATATTCTGGCTCTTTTACAGGTCTATCTAAAACTGGAGCTTGTTCTGATACTGGTTGTACTGGAACTTCTGCACACTTTTCTCCATGCCAAAAAAGTTCCATATTTCCAGTGTTTGTAACTTCACCAATTACTGCAACATCTAATTCCCATTTTTCAAAAATATCAATAATAGCTTGTTCACAACCTTTTTTAGCACAAATTAACATTCTTTCTTGTGATTCACTTAGCATAAAATCATAAGGAGTCATTCCCTCTTCTCTAGCTGGAACTTTATCTAAGTGCATAATCATACCACTTCCACTTCTTCCTGCCATTTCAAATGAAGATGAAGTAAGTCCAGCTGCACCCATATCTTGGATACCAACAATTAAATCTTGTTTAAATAGTTCTAAACAAGCTTCTAAAAGTAGTTTTTCTGTAAATGGATCACCTACTTGAACAGTTGGTCTTTTACTTTCACTATCTTCATCAAAAGATGCAGAACTCATAACTGCTCCACCTAGTCCATCACGTCCAGTTTTAGAACCAACATACATTACAGGGTTTCCAATACCTTCTGCTTTTCCATAGAAAATCTCATCAGATTTTGCAAGTCCTAATGTAAATGCATTTACAAGGTTATTTCCTGCATAACACTCTTCAAAAGTAGTCTCACCACCAATTGTAGGCACTCCCATACAGTTTCCATATCCACCAATTCCAGCAACAACACCTCTTAATAAAAATCTATGCTTTTTAGCTGTTTCGCTATTTCCTTCAATAGAAGCAAATCTAATTGAGTTCATATTTGCAATTGGTCTTGCACCCATTGTAAATACATCTCTTAAAATTCCTCCAACACCAGTTGCAGCTCCTTGGTATGGTTCAATAAAACTTGGGTGGTTATGTGATTCCATTTTAAATACAGCTGCATAGCCATCACCAATATCAATAACTCCTGCATTTTCACCTGGTCCTTGAATAACCCAAGGAGCAGATGTGGGAAAACCACTTAAATATTTCTTACTTGACTTATATGAACAGTGTTCACTCCACATAGCAGAAAAAATCCCTATTTCTACATAGTTTGGTTCACGACCTAAAATTTGTTTAATGTTCTCAAATTCTTCGAGAGTCAAAGAGTGTGCTAGTGCTATCTCTTCAAGGTTTTCTAGTTTTTGCATAGTGAATACACCTTTTATATTTATATATTAAAATGTCGTGATTTTATCCAAAAAAGTATTAACAACTATTTAAGTTAATGTTTTTTTGCTTTTTTGCTCTCCCTTTTATCCCCTCTTTATTTGTTACTATAACACAACAATTAAATCAATAGGAAATCTTTTGAGCGATTTTTTAAGTAAGTTAACTTTTTTTGCTAGTTCTAAAATGATACATAATACAATGAATAGCTCATTGTGTATGAATTTTACGAATGAATTAGTTGAACACACTTTTGACAATACTAAAACTTATCTTTTATACATACATATTCCTTTTTGTAATGAATTTTGTACTTTTTGTAATTTCCATAAATTTAAATATGAAACAAAAACAGCAAAAGAATACTTTTTTAACCTTAGAATGGAGCTAAAAAAACTAAAAGAAAAAGATGTTAAATTTCATACTGCTTATATTGGAGGCGGGACTCCTTTAATAGATGATTATGAACTTTTAAAAACATTAGAGTTTATAAAAGAAGAGTTTAATATTGAAAATATCTCTTGCGAAACAACTCCGAATTTTATACAAAAAGATACTATACAAAATTTCAATGGTCTTATTTCAAGACTTTCTATTGGTGTTCAATCTTTCAATGATGATATTTTAAAAGAAATTGGAAGATACAATAAATATGGTTCTGCTAAAGATATTCAAGAAAAAATTAATAATATAGTAGGTATTATTCCCTGCACTAGTATTGACTTGATTTTTAATTTTCCTAATCAAACAAAACAGATGTTAATAGATGATTTACAAGTAGCTAAAAATATAAATGTTGAACAAATTGTAACCTACCCTTTGATGTCATCAAAGTTAAGAAAAATTAATATCTTTGAATATTTTAAAATGTTCAAAAATAGTTTAGAATATGATTTTTATAAAACTATACAAGATGAATTGAGCTCATATCATATGCTAAACTCTTGGTCTTTTTCTAAAAATATAAAACAATTAAGTGATGAGTATGTAGTAGATAATAATGAATATATTGGTGTAGGAAGCGGAGCATTTAGTTACTTAGACAACCAGTTATTTGTTAATAGTTATGACTTACAACAATATAAACATATGATTAACAATCATTATAATGCAAATATTGCCTTTACAAAACCTTTTAAGTTTAAACAAAAGGTGCAATACTTATTTATGTTACATCTTTTTGAAGGGAGAATTGATATTACTAATTTTGATAAATTAATAAATAGTTCTATTGAAAAAGTATTAAAAAAAGAGATTTTTATGCTAAAAATAGTTGATGCTATAAAAATAGAAAATGGTGTTATTTATGCCACTTCTTATGGAAAATTTCTTGCACTAATTATGATGCGAGAGTTTTACTCAGGAATGGATGAAGTAAGAAAAAAACTAAAACAAATAGTTTTTAAATAATTAAAGAAAGGGGTTCTTATGAAGAGAGTTTTATGTGCAATCTTATTTGTTTTTACTTGTTTTGTACAAGCAAATGAGCTAGAACATATAGATAAAATTTTTGATGAAAAAAAGTTTGAAGAGGCTTTTAAACTATATAATGAAGCATGTACAAAAGGAAATAGTGAAGCTTGTTTTAAAGTTGGATTTATGCATGAAAATAAACAAGCAACAAAACAAGATTTTGTAAAAGCTTATGAGTTTTACGACAAAGCATGTTCACTAGGAGATGCTAGAGCGTGTTATAAAATGGGTGCTTGTTATGAACAAGAATGTAAAGTTGAAGTTGAACAAGATTATACTAAAGCCGTAACATATTACGAGAAATCTTGTAATGCGCAATACGCTTTAAGTTGTTATAATCTTGGTGGCATTTACCAATGGGGAATGGGAAAAGTTGAAAAACAATTAGATAAAGCAATAGCAAGCTTTGAAAAAGCTTGTCAAATAGGAAATATATATGGTTGCTACAAAGCAGGAAATCTTCATTCTCAAAACAAGTCTTTAGAAATTGCTAAAAAATGGTATAGAATTGGCTGTAACGCAAAAGATATGCAAGCTTGTTACAGATTAACAGATATTGTTGTAAAACAAATTGCACTAGATATTGATCCAAAGGATTACAAACAATTCTTTAAGACTTTTGATGATGGATGCAACAAAAATAAAGATGCAACAATGTGCTACAACCTAGGAGTATTTTACTCAACAGGAAGAGGTACTAAACAAGACTATATAAAAGCAAAAGAAGCTTTTGAAAAAGGTTGTGACTTAGGTGACAACGCAAACTGCATGGAATTTGCAGCATTATATGATATGGGATTTTAAGGAGAAAAAATGATAAAAAAAATATTAATTTGTACAACACTATTAATAGCAGCATTAAATGCGCAAGAAGTAACAAAAAAATTTGAGGCACCTACTGAAAATACACAAGGTTATATCAAACAAAGTATGGAAGCGCATAAAGCAGGAGATGGAAAAAAAGTTGGTTCTATTTATGAAGATGAATGTAATAGAGGAACAGCATCTGCTTGTTATAACTTAGGTGTTTTATACATGGGTTCTGAAGGAATAAAAAGAGACCCTCAAAGAGCTATGAATTACTATAAAATTGCTTGTACTAAAGAATTTCCTGAAGCTTGTTATAACTTAGGATTTATCTACATGATTGGTGCAGATGTAAAAAAAGATATGAAAGTGGCTAAACAGTATTATGAAATTGCTTGTAAAAAAGATTTTGGACCAGGTTGTAATCAACTAGGAGAAATGTTTAGAACTGGAAATGGTGAAAAAGTAGATATGTTTACTGCATTTAAAATGTATGAACTTGCTTGTGCAAGATTTGACCAAATTGGTTGCTCTAACTTGGCTTATATGCACTCTCATGGTCTTGGTACTGAAACAAACTATAAAGAAGCACAAAAACTATATGAAGAAGCTTGTAAAGTTGGAGTTACGCTTGCTTGTGAAAACTTAGCAAATATGTATGAAAATGGAACAGGTGTTAAACAAGATTATGCAAAAGCAATTAAACTTTATGAACAAGCTTGTTCTAAAAATGATGGTGCAAAAGGGTGTAACAATTTAGCAGTTATGTATGTTAATGCATTTGGAGTAAAACAAGATTTAAATAAAGCAAAAATGCTATTTCAAAAGTCTTGTGATAGAAGTTTTAAACTTGGTTGTGACAACTTAAAACTTCTAAAAGAGCTTAACACTGGGTATGAGCACAAACTTGACGGACAAAGCACAAAAGAAGACTCAACTAAAAAATAGGAATAGTTATGTTTAAAATCATTCTTGCAATTTCTTTATTTTTATCATTTAGTTACGCTAGAAATTTTCAAGCAATCTCGCCAAATAAAGGCGAGTTTGTAAACAAAGAAAATCAATATTATTGCCAAAACTGTGGTATGTATTTGCCAAACTACTACAAAACAAACCATATTCACGATGGAAAACAATACTCATCTATGCATTGTTTATATGAACAAACCAAAGGAAAAAAACTAGGTGATGTAAAAGTAGTAGATACAAAAGGGTTGAAATTTATTGATGCTAAAAACGCTTTTTATGTAATTGGTAGCAAAATAGCTGGAACAATGACAAAAAGAAGTAAATATGCTTTTGCAAATGAAAAAGATGCTATTGAATTTAAAGAAAAAAATGGTGGTGAATTAGTAACTTTTGAAGAAGCATATAAAGCTGCAGGAGATGATTTTAAAGAAGATAAAAAAACTATTCAAACAAAAAGAGAGAAAATTGTATATAAAAGTGGTAAAAAACTTTATGAATCAAAGTGTAGCAATGTCGATGTAAAAAGCTTTGATACTATTGCTGCACTTAAAACCAAATTAAAAGAATCTTGTAAAATAAGGACTGATAAACAACTACAAGAAGTTAGTGTATTTCTATGGGATACAGTCAAACTAAAAAAAGATGAAAGAGAAATCATAACTTTAGATGTACCTGAAGATGCAAACTGTCCTATATGTGGAATGTTTGTTGCAAAATATCCAGAGTGGGCTACAAAGTTAGAATATGAAGGTAAAACTTATTATTTTGATGGATCAAAAGATATGATGAAATATATTTTTAAAGAAGATATAAAATCAAAAGATTTAAAAATTGTAGTAACTGATTATTTTACAGGGCAAGCAATTAATGGACATAAAGCATTTTTTGTAATGGGCTCAGATGTATATGGTCCTATGGGTAAAGAGTTTGTAGCTTTTGAAGATGCAGAAGCTGCATTTAATTTTAAAAATGAACATTTTGGTAAAGGTGTAGTTCAATTTACACAAATGACTGATGAAATGCTTTTATATATGGATTAAAAATGAATTTTTTACTAAAACTAGGAATTGTTTTTTCAATTTTTCTTACCATTATTATATACGATTATCAATCTTATGATATACAAACAAGAAATGGCGAATTAGGTTTTATGAATGGTTATTCAATCATAAAGCCTAATTTTATTTTTATTTCAGATGACTACAAAGAGTTTATTTATGTTAAATAAGAATTTTATAGATTACAGTATTAAGTTACTGCTAAAAAATCGAACTGAGTATTTTTTTACTTTTGTTATATTTACTTTTATTGTTGGTGTTCTTAGCGCCGTTTTATTTATTAGTGATTCTATTAAATATGACCTTATATCAAATATGCAAACTAATGAACAAATAATAGTAAAAAACACAAGAGCAGGAAGATACGAGCCTTTATACGAAGAGCACGTTGATGAGATAATTCAACTTCATGGAGTTGAAAATGTCCAAGGGAAAATTGAAGGTTTTTACAATTTTGCTCAAGCAGAAAGATATGTAAGAATCTTAGTAAATGATGATTTAGATGACCAAAGTATGATTGTATCAACAGATGTTGATGAACTATTAAAGAGTTTCTCTTATGACAAGATGTTTAACTTCTTAACAATAGAAGAAAAAATTCCTGTTAATGTTGTAGATGTAATTCCATCAAATATTCTTTCAAACAATACAATTTTTCTAAATAGCTATATGGCTAGAACAGTTTTACAAATGGCTGAAGACGAGTATACATATCTTACAGTTGATGTTCCAAGTAGTACAGAAGTTGATTTTATTGCAAGAAAAATTGTTGATTTGTTTCCTTACACAATTGCCATACAAGATAGAATTCTAGAGTCTTCATATAGACATATATTCTACTATAAAGGTGGAATGTTTATGATTTTATATGTTGTGTGCCTTTTATCATTTTTTATTTTATTAAAAAATCAAATCTCTTCACTTTTTGGAGAGCGAAAAAAAGAGATTGCAATTTTAAGAAGTATTGGTTTTAGCATAAAAGATATAATTTTATTAAAATTTATTCAAAATAGTGTTGTAAGCGTTAGTGCTTTTATTTTTGGAATATTTTTGGCTTATGTTTTTGTATTTATGTTAGATGCTCCACTTTTAAAATATATCTTTTTAGGTGAACATATGAGCCATATAATATTTACTACTTATATAGATTTTAGAATGATATTTTTAATGTTTATGTTTACAGTTATTCCATATTTAGCATTTGTTTTAATACCTGCGTGGAGAGTTGCAATAAGTGATATTAGTGAGGTTATGAAGTAATGAGTGATATAATTATAAAAAATCTAAACAAAATCTATAACCAAGATAAACCAGATGAATTTAAAGCCCTAAATGATATTAACCTTACAATAAAAGAGTCAGAAATTATTGTTTTAAGAGGAAAAAGTGGAAGTGGTAAAAGTACCCTACTTTCAGTTTTAAGCGGTATTAATAAACCAACAAGTGGAGATATTCTTGTTCATAATGAAAACATAGCAAAACTTCCTGATACATTTATCTCTGAATATAGAAACAAACACTTAGGGTTTGTATTTCAATCATTTAACCTAATCAACGGTTTAAGCGTTTATGACAATGTGTTAGGTCCTTTGATTTTATCAAAACTAACAAAGCAAGAGTTAAATGAAAAAGTACAAGAAGCTTTAAAAATTGCAAGTATTGAGCACAAATCTTCTCAGAAAGTAGAAAGCCTAAGTGGTGGAGAGAAGCAAAGATGTGCAATTGCGCGTGCACTTGTTATGAGTCCATCTATTATTCTAGCAGACGAACCAACTGCAAACTTAGATAGAAATAACTCACTAAAATTTATTGAAATATTGCGAAAATTTTATGAAATGAAAAAAACTGTAATAGTAGCAACTCATGATAATATTTTTGATGATTTAGATTTTGTAAGCAGATATATCAATATAGAAAATGGGAGCTTACAGTAATGGATATTTATTTACTAAATGACATAATTGTTTTTTTCTTTATAGAAGCAATTTTATTAGCACTTCTTCTTATTTGTGAAGTATCAGTTATTAAGATTTTAAAATCTTGGGATTTTGCACTAACAACTAGCAAACAGTACTTCTTAGAAAAGCGTAATTATTTAGTAAATACAATTATCACTTTTACAATTAGTGCTAAAATAATTCTATTTTTGTTTTTTATAAAATCACTTAGTGAACTTTCTCATGTAGTTCCTGGAGCTATGTGTGTTGCAGGTGTTATTGGAGCAAATGATTATGGAGAGTTTTTACTACTTCTTAAAATTTTTGTTGTGTTTGTATTGGCTTCGTGGCTTTTAGTAAACAAACTTGATTTACAAACAAAAAATTTTTTATATATCAAAAAGAAATACTGGTTTTTTAACTTTGTACTAGTTTTAATTATTTTAGAATTTATACTAGAAATTATGTTTTTTAATAATATCCCTTTAAAAGTTCCAGTATTTTGCTGTTCAACTATATTCAAAGCAGATGCACTTCCTTTTGGGTTTAATCAGCTAACACTAGCAATTACATTTTATGTTATATATCTTGCTACTTTAGTAACAAACCATTTTAAATGGATTATCTCTAGCTTCCTTTCAAACATCATGTTCTTATTTATTTCATACTTTGCAGTAACATACTTTTTTAGTATCTATATTTATGTGTTGCCAAATCACCAATGTCCATTTTGTTTACTTCACGAAGAGTATTATTATATTGGATATTTTATTTGGATTTCACTATTTTTAGGTGTATTTTCTGGAATATCTTCATATATAGTTGAAACAATTATAGGAAAACAAGAGACTAAATTGTTTAGATATAGCAGTTTATTTAATACTATATTAATGCTCATTTGCACATATTATGTAGCCGTTTACTATATCTTTCATGGAGTGTTCTTATGACAAGAAGAAGGTTTTTACCATACTTAGGATTAGTATGTTTAAGTGTAGGCTTATATCTTCGTTCAAGAGAGACAAGGCAAGATATAAAAGTTGAATATGGACATTATGATATGACCCAACCTTTTGTTATGGAACTTGAAAATTATGACAATAGATACATCTGTAATGATTGTGATATGATGATTAAAACATATAAAAACTCTGCTCAACTTATCAAAAAAAATGGAAATGTTTATGTTTTTGACGACATCGGGTGTTTGCTTAGTTGGGTAAAATCAGAAGGGCTTAAAGATGATGAATATCAAGCTTTTGTATTCGTTAAAGATATAGAAGCTTATATCATGGCTGAAGATGCTTGGTACATAAGAGATGGGAGCACGCCAGTTGGTTATGGATTTGAGGCATTTCAAATGGCTCTTGAAGCAAGAAGGAATTCACAATTAACTTCACAAGCAGAAGGACAATTTGGTGTATTCCAAAGAAAAGCTGGAATAACTGATATTTATGAGTGGTTTGAAATTAAAGAGTTCGCTTTTAGAGGAGAAACTGTACTTCATCCAATGATAAAAAGAGAGGTTCTTGAAAAAAGATAACCAAGTCGGGACTATAAATTTATAGTCCCAATCTATGAAATGAACTACTAAATTCTATTAAGTAGTTCATCATAAATATTGAGTGTTTCAATAAACCTTTTTTCATTCTCTACATCTACTTTCATAATTCTATTACAATCACGGCAAACTATAGAGATGTTTTCAAAATGATAAGTACCTCCATTTTCAACACTTCTGATTAAATGCACTGTTGCTTTTTCAATTTTAAGTGTAGCTCCACATCTTGCACACTCACCATGACTTTTTAAAAATGCTAGAGCCATTCTTTTATTTAAATCTCTTGGCGGTTTGTTTCTTATTGGATATGACAATTCTGCATACCTATCCCAAAGTTCATTTTGTGATATATAATCCATTGCTGTAAGCTTTATACGTTGTCTTGCAAATTGAGAAACTACATTTTCTACCATTACTACACCATTTAAACTTGAGTTTTTATTCAATTTTACTTTCTGTCTTACAAGGTCATAATTTATTTGTATGCAAGGGTGAACATTCCTCATATAAATTATGATTTTATTTAGCAAAAAATCTATATTAGAAGAACTATGATTTGGTTTTTGCACATTCATAAATTTTATTGTAAGAATAATAATCGCGATGATAATTACAGCAACAAACACTGCCATAGCAATAATTATTTCATTAGTTGACATAACTACATCCTTTTACTCGAACAGATATTGTTTAATCTTTCTATTTCTTCTTCTTTTATATCTTCGTCAACATAATAAACAGTATTGCTTTTTTGATTTTTACCTTTATTCTTTGCAAGTAATGCAAAATTTATAATGGATGAAATACGAACATTAGTATTATCAATAACACATACTCCGCAAGACAAACTTAAACTATAATCTCTTCCAACAATACTTTTAATATCAGCACTTAATTTCTCACAAAGAATTTCTGGGGTAATATCAGTAGTTTTTGAGCATATAAAAAATGATTCAGCACAACCTTTTGATAATAATCCATACTCTTTATTACATATTTTAACTAATGACTTTGCCATTTTTCTTATTACTTTAGTTCCTATTTCATAACCAAAAATAGTGTTAATATCTCTAAAGTTATCAATATCTATAGCAATAATTTTATACTCATTTGGTTTTGCATTTGCAAGAATATCATGCAATAGTGCATTGCTATGATGTTCTAACAATAAGCCAGTTGTAGCATCTTGTGTCAAAGATTCAATATATTGGGTATCTTTATTTCTTTTTATCATTAAATATTGTAAAAAGAAAGCCAAGATGATTATAGATGCAAGAGCAACAATATATAAAATATTCTCTTTTAGAATATCAATAATTGTTGTTGTTTTTTGATATTTAAGCATTTCATTGACTACTATATTTGTTGATATATCATTTGGAGCATTAGAAAGCATAACATAAATAAGTCCATACAATGAGCTTTCTAAAGTATCTTTTGTAAATAATCTAAAGTTTAAAAACTCATGTGCTCCAATTGTTTTGTGCTCTCTTTTTATCATTGTATAAAGCATACTTGATGCATCTTCTGTTATTAAAATTCCATCTAATTTACCAGAATTAAAGTCATTCATTAATGTTTGAGAAGAGGTGTAGTCAACATAATTAAATTGAGGATATTTATATTTGGTTACATCTTCTACTGTAAGAGTTCTCATCTTACCAATACTCATGTTTTTATTAGATACAAAACTATTGTTTTTAGCTATTGCAAAAAATGTTGGTGAAGAGTAAAACACATCTGATGCATTAAAGTCTGTTAGCGGTAAAGACTTATCTTCAGGAGATAAAACTATATTTGCTTTTTTAAAAATATCTTCATTTATTTCAAAACTATTCTTTAAAGAATAAGGTATAAAAGTGTAATTTTTGATTCCAGATATTTGAGCATGTTTTTTGAATAAATTTACAACAATACCATCAAACTCTCCATTTTCATTTACATACATATATGGTCTGTAGTCTTGATTGACAGCAATTTTAAGATTAAGAGAATCAAAAATATCTTTTTCTTTTTGTGAGAAAATCCTTTTTTCTAAATTTGTATCTATATAATACTTATTATAAAGCGCATGAAGTAAGCTTCCATCATTT
>CAYJFN010000008.1:13473-20085 GCA_964369325.1 uncultured Arcobacteraceae bacterium | reverse complement strand
TTTCATAGTTTTACAAAAGCCTTCAAAACTTACACATCTTTTATCTTCACAAGTGCCTTTTTTTAACTTTTTACTGCATTCATAGCCATACATATTTGCAGTTGGTCCTCCAACATCTGAAATAATGCCTTTAAAGTCTTTATAAGTTGTAAACTTTTTAACTTCATTTAAAATAGAATTTTCACTTCGTGTTCTTATGGTTCTGCCTTGATGAACTCCAATAGCACAAAAATTACACTCACCCCAACATCCATGATGGGTTTGAATTGAAAACTTTATAGTCTCCAAACACTTCACTTTTCCTTGTGGTTTGTGAAATGGATGAAGTTCTCTTGTATATGGCAAAGAAGAAACTTCATCCATTTCTTGCTCATTTAGATAATCATTTGGAGGATTTTGTATTAAAAATCTAGTATCAACAGCTTGACAAAGTCCAGTTGCACTTATTGGGTCATTGTTATTATAAAAACTATCAAATAAATCTATGTATTTCTCTTTATCTTCAAGACACTCTTGAAATGATGGAAGTTTTAAAAACTCCTCTTTTGGTTCTTTTGAAATATAACAAACTCCCCTAACCTCTTTTGGGTCATCTCCATTTAAAAGTGCATTTGAAAACTCTTTTAAAGCAAGTTCACCCATACCATAAATCAAATAATCTGCTTTTGCATCAAATAAAATTGGCTTTCTTAGTTTATTTGTCCAATAGTCATAGTGAGTAACTCTTCTTAAACTTGCTTCTATTCCACCTAAAACAATAGGAACTGTATTTTTAAAATATTTTCTTATTAAATTTGTATAAACAAGTGTAGCTCTGTCTGGTCTTTTATTGTTTTTCCCACCTGGGGTGTAGTCATCATCATTTCTGAATTTTTTAGTTGCTGTGTAGTTAGAAACCATAGAATCAACACTTCCACCACTAACTCCCCAATAAAGCTTTGGTTCACCTAGTCGTGTAATATCATCGTTACTGATATCTGGTTGTCCTATAATTCCAACTTTAAAACCTTGTTTTTCAAGTATTCTTCCTACAACGGCAACACCTATAAAAGGTGAGTCGATATATGCGTCACCAGATATTAAGATGACATCACATTGACTCCAGCCAAGAGTGTCCATCTCTTCTTTAGTTGTAGGTAAAAACATTATTATTCTATTAATTAAAACTTACGAAGTATTTTATACTTCGTTTTGTCTTCTAATTCTAAGAGCTAACTCTTTTAACTGCTCATTGTCAACACTACTTGGTGCAGAAGTCATAAGACATTGTGCTTTTTGTGTTTTAGGGAATGCTATAACATCTCTAATAGAATCAACACCAGCTAAAAGCATAATCATTCTATCAAATCCAAGGGCAAATCCTCCATGTGGTGGTGCTCCAAATTGTAAAGCATCTAATAAGAAACCAAATTTTTCTTTTGCTTCTTCTTCACCAATACCCATAAGTTGGAATACTTTATTTTGAATCTCTTCTTTGTGGATTCTTATACTTCCCCCACCTAATTCTGTTCCATTTAAAACAATATCATAAGCAATTGATTCAATATCTTCTAAATCTTCTTTATCTAAATCTTTTGGCATTGTAAATGGGTGATGAAGTGCCTTTGTTTTACCATCTTCTACTTCAAACATAGGGAAATCTACTACCCACAAGAATTTATAATCATCTTTTTTGATTAAATCCATCTCTTTTGCTAAAAATAGTCTAAATCTTCCCATATAATCCCAAACTACTTTTTTACTTCCTGCTCCAAAGAATACTACGTCTCCAACTTCTAGTTGTGTAACTTTTACAATCTCTTCTAAATCTTCTTCACTAAAGAATTTTGTTAATGGCCCTTTTAAACCATCATCTTTCATTTGGAAATATCCTAAACCTTTAGCACCAAATTTTCTAACATAATCTTCGAAACCTTTCATTTGTCTTTTTGAGAAAATATTATCACCATTTGGAACTTTTATAGCTTTTATTCTGTTGCTTTTCTTATCTTGTGCAATTTCTGAGAAAATTTCATTTGTACTTCTTGCAAAAATATCAATCACATCAATTAAAGGCATTTCAAATCTTAAATCAGGTTTATCACTTCCATACTCTTCCATTGCTTGGTTGTATGTCATTCTAGGGAAAGTTGATGGAACATCTTTACCACAAGCAGTAAATGTATCATAGATTAATTTTTCAGCAACTTTAATAACATCTTCTTGAGTACAAAAAGACATTTCAACATCTATTTGAGTAAATTCTGGTTGTCTATCTGCTCTTAAATCTTCATCTCTAAAACATTTTGCTATTTGGAAATACTTATCAAATCCAGCTACCATTAAAAGTTGTTTAAAAAGTTGTGGAGATTGTGGAAGCGCATAAAACTCACCATTGTGAACTCTTGAAGGAACTAAATAATCTCTTGCCCCTTCTGGCGTTGATTTTGTTAAAATTGGTGTTTCAACATCTAAAAATCCAAGCTCGTTTAAACAGTTTCTAACTGCTATATTTGCTGTACTTCTTAGCTTAAAAATATCATAAGATTTCTTTGTTCTAAGTTCTAAAAATCTATTTTTTAATCTTATTTCTTCATTTACTTTTTCATCACCTAAATCAAAAGGCATTGGCTTTGATCTATTTTCAATGATTAGCTCATTTAAAACAATTTCAATTTTTCCTGTTACTAAGTTTGGATTTTCTAATCCTTCTCCTCTTGCTCTAACAGTTCCTGTTGCAATTAAAACAAACTCATCTCTTACTTTTTCTGCAACTTCTAATACATTTTTGTTATCTTGTGGATCTGCAACTAATTGAACTAATCCACCTTTGTCTCTTAAATCAATAAATATAATACCACCATGGTCTCTTCTACTGTTTACCCAACCAGCAACAGTTACAGTTTCACCAATATTTTTTTCAGTAACTTGTGTACAATAATGCGTTCTCAATTTTCACTCCGTGTTTCAAAATATTCGCGATTATATCTAAAAAAAGCTTAGGATTTTGAATTGTTTTTTGTTTTTATTTATTTGAATATTTTTAGAATTTTGAAGTTCTATTTATTCATGGTGAATAAATTAAAACTTCTTTTTTAGACGATTATTTATATATCTTACTACTTTGAAAGTAAAATAGGGAAAGTCATAGTAAGTCCAGAAATAATAAACTCAATAGATATTGAAGCAAGTAACAATCCCATTACTCTTGAAATAATATTAATTCCAGTAATTCCAAGTTTTTTACTTATAAAACTTGCCATTCTTAAAGCTGCCCATATATAAAATCCAATTGCAATTATAATTAAACTAATAATCAATAAATGAACTATACTATCGGTCTTTTGAGAATATATAATTATAGTAGATATAGCTCCTGGTCCTGCTATTATAGGAATTGCCAAGGGTACAACTGCTATTTCTTTTGGGCTATTTTTTGCCTCTTGTATTTCACTTTTCCTATTTTTAGCTTTTGGAACTTTTGCATTTAGCATATTAATAGACATTAATAAAAGTAAAATTCCACCAGCTATTTTAAATGCAGGTATTGAGATATTAAAAAACAGCAAAATGTATTGACCTGCCCAAGCAGACACTAAACCAGCGATACAAGCAGCTACAGCAACTCTTCTTGCAGTATAGTTTCTATCTTGTCCACTATAAAAAGCTGTTAATTGAATAAAAATAGGAATGGCTGTAAATGGGCTAAAAATAGCCATTATACCAATAATAACTTGTACATATTCTCCAAGAGGCAACATGTTTCACTCCCTAAATAATCTTTATTTGTAAGATAACAAATATATACTTTTTATTGAATTAAATTACTCTCTTTTATAAATATTTATAATGCAAATATTTAATTCAGTAGTTTTCTAAATCCAAATTCATTACTTCTATAGATTGTCGTTCTATATTCTACTTGATTATCTACAATTGAATTGTGTTCAAATGGATTGTTTCTAATTAAATAATTTACTCCTATTAAAGTAGAATAATTTACCCAATTATATACAATATCCGAATCTAATAAAAAAGCTGTCTGTGTAAGAGAATTTTCGACAGGCTCAATTGAATTTGCAACTAATAAATTTTTTCTATCTGGGTATTGTGTCAATGAAACCAACAAAGGTGAATAGTTTAATTGTGTAGATAATATCATGTAAGGCATTGTCTCATAAACTTGTAATTGAGATAACAATATTGAAGTTTTTATTATTGAAGTATTCAAAAATAGCGTTGAGTTATTTAAAATAGGATTACTTACTATATCTTCATAATCGTTTCTATTGTTTTGGATTTCTTTTGTAAAACTTATATTTTCTATTTTTGTTTCTGTAATATTTTTAAGCTTATACCCTAATGATGATTGAGTAAAAAACATTGTATTTTTTCCATTTGAAAATGCATTTAGTTTTTCTATTTGCTCTTCATAATCTATTCCACCGTAAACAATATTAGGTAAAATTGAAATACTATCTTTTTTATTTACAAGAGGAGCATAAATAGTCAATTCACCTATATATGGCGACTCTTGTAAGCTACTTAATCCGTTATTTGTAAATAGTACAATTATATTTTTATAGTTTTTATTTCTCAATTCTTCAATAGCATTTAAAATAGCTTCTTTATTTTCATCATATGTATTTATTACTTCTAAATCAAATTCACTCTCTTCTACTAAAAGTTGAGATATTGCTGTATTAATAACGTTATTTGCATATTTTCCTACAACTTTTGAAGGAAATACAATAGCTAATTTGTTTTTTATCTCTTGCTCAAAAAACTCTTCTTGCGTTTGAGTAAATATCTCTTCTTTTATATCTTGTTGTTTTACAACTTTTTCGTTTTGATTATCTACAGTATAGACTACTTCTTTTTGTGAACATCCAACAAAGATTAGTGCCACTAAAAAAAATAAATAATTTTTCACATTGTCTCCAATAAAGATTTTATTTTTAACATATCAACATAAGCTTCTTTTTTTGCTGATGGATTTCTTAACAAGTAACTTGGATGATATATTGGTATGATAAAAGTACCATTAAATTTTGCAATTGTACCACGAATTTGCTCAATAGAAGTTTTATCATTTGTTAAACTCCTATAAGTTTCTTCTCCTAAAGCTACTATAAGTTTAGGTTTAATAAGCTCAATTTGTTTACTTATATATGGTTTACAACAGTTTATTTCTGTTTGTGTTGGTTCTTTTTTTGATGAAATTTTACATTTAATAATATTTGTATAATAGAACTCTTCATAAGAAATCTTCAATACTTTTTCTATCATATTAATAAGTAATTCACCACTTTTTCCTAAAAGTAATTTGTCCTTGTCATCTTCTATAATAGATGGCATTTGATCTACAAAGATTATCTTTGAATTTTTATTACCTTGCGAAAAATCAATTTTTGTTTTATATTTTGAAAATTCACATAAATTACAATTTTGTACAAATTGATTTAACAATTCTAAATCGTTGGGAAGATCAAAACTACTTGTTGAACAACTATTAATATCAATGGAGTCACAATAATTGTAGCCAAGCATTTTCAGTGAATTCAGATGATTTAAAATTCTAATTTGAAGGTCTTTAGTCATATGCAATTGTACAAAATTATATCTTGAAATTTTATTTATTCCAATATTTTATACGATTATATAATTTTTATTGACTTTTGTTCCAATATTTTGTACAATTACAAAATAGAAGAGTTAAAGGTGGTTTATGGTCTATCCAAGTCTTAGGAAGTTAGAAAATGATTTAGATGTTAATAAAACAACTCTTCATAATTGGAAAAAGTCAAGACCTAAGTTGTATAAATTTATAATTGAATCATATAGCAATAAAGAATTATTGAAAAACAATTTAAAAGTAATGAATGAGCAAAAAAAATTGCTTGAAGATGAAATATTACAAACAACAAAAAGGATTAGTTAGTTATATTTAGATCCATGGGACTTATATTTATCAATTGATTTTTAAAGCGTGCAAAGTTGGTATTTGTAGGTTCCATAGATGTAAATATACATCATATGGATATTTAATTGCGTTTTTATTTATAGTAAAGTTCTATCGCCGAAGCTAAATTAAATGCAAACATTTCAATCATTTGAATTTCATTTTGAGTCAGTGGCTTTTTATAAGATAAATAAATAATATTCTCGTTTTTACTTTCATCTTCATAATAATTTACAATTGCGTTTTCTATATTAAGACTACTTTTTGTTTTCATAGCTTTCTCTATTGCTTCAACAATCTCAGGATTTTCTTGTGCAATTTCGCTATAAGATAACTCTTCAAATTGTGATGTTGTTGCTAAAACAAATTTTTCTTTTTTTATTATTCCTATAATTATAGATTCAAAATCTTCTGTCTTTCCATTAATTGTTTCAAGAAACTTATTAAGAGAAATTTTAGAAAACTCGTAAATAGCATTGTTGCAACTAGGAGATTCTATAGTTATTTTTTCACTTTCTAATTGTCTTAAGTCTCTATAATTTCTTAAAGATGAAATAACTGTTGTGTAAAGTTTTTGTGCTGTTAATTCAGTTTTTTCTTTATATCCATTTATATCATATTCATCTATAACTTCTTTTTCTGGTGCATGTCCAGGTTGCCCAGTACGCAAT
>CAYJFN010000008.1:0-13463 GCA_964369325.1 uncultured Arcobacteraceae bacterium | reverse complement strand
TTCTCTTACAAAGTTTACAAACTGAAGTCCAGCATTATCATTTTCCATAACAACATCTAACAAAACTAAAGCTATGTCAGATTCATTTTTAATAATTTCTTTTGCTTGAGTACCAGAATAAGCACTTATAAATTCTATTTTTTTATTGGCAAAAACAATATCCTCTAGAACAGCAATTGTTATTGTGTGAACACTTTGGTCATCATCAACTATCAAAACTTTCCAAGTATCTTCTTGTAATTTTTGTGATTTTTCTTTATTTTTAAACTTCATAGAACTCATTATATAATCTCCATATTTACAAATTATACTTCTTCGTTATCATCAAATTTTATTTTATCTCTTCCTGAATTTTTTGCCTCATACATTAACTCATCTGCTCTTAATAAAGCATCTTCATAGTTATCAAAATTTTCTCTGCATGCTATTCCACCAGAAAATGTAACTTTAAATTTTAAATCACCATGCACAAAACTATTCTCTTTAATTATTCTCTTAATTCTTTGCGCATATTTTTTTATTTCATCTTTTTCATTATACATAACAATAGCAACAAACTCTTCACCACCATAACGTACAATTAAATCTCCAGCTCTCATAAGAGCACTAAGTAGCTTTGCAAAAGTTTTTAATATTGTATCACCACAATCATGTCCATGATTGTCATTAATACTTTTAAATCTATCTATATCTAAAAAAGCAATAGCATATTTGTTTCCAAATATTTGGAATTGTTTTTCTATTTTTTCTATTTCAAAACCATATGCTCTTCTATTTAGTAATCCAGTTAAAAAATCTACATTACTTTCTTTTCTTTCTTTATCTAAATCTTTTTGTAGCTTTTCTATATGCTCTTGCATAACAAGAAATTTTGTTCTATTTTGTTTTATCTCTTCTTGAGTAGCTTCTAAAGTATATCCTAGATTATAAATTGAATCAATTAGTTTACTTTGAAACTGCATAAGTTCTCTTTTTGAAGCTGTTGATAACTCAAGGTCATCAAGCTCAGATTTAATATTATTAATCTCTTCTAATGAGTTTCCGCTTTGCAAAAGAGATTTGTTAAAATATTTCACCATAAGTTGAGTAAGTTTACCAATATCTACTGCTTTTCTTTTTACAATATCTTTATCAAGTAAAATTCTTTGCTTAGAAATTGACTTTAATTTTTCAATATTTCTGGCTTCCAAAAGCTCAACGGGTTTTTTTTCAATAATTTCTAAAAATTCTTCTAATCTTTCATTAATAGCATCATCTATTGATGGTGCTAAGCACTCTTTTAAACTAGCTGCTAGAAAATTTAGATTATTAAAATTTCTTGTGTGTTCTATTATTTCTTGTGCTAATTCATGGTAAGTTGTTATATCTTGATTTTTAAAATTATAAGTTTTTACTGATGATTTAATAGCATTTTCTAGTTCTATAAGCTCTTGTAAATCATCTTTTATAGAAGCTGATTGTCTAACAAATTCTTTTGCATAACGATTTGGTGTGACTGGAACATTTTGTTTATTTAAAACTTGAATTGTAGCTTTTACTACTTCGATTAATTGACTTGACTGTCCTACTTGCATTTTACTTCACTTATTAAAAAATATAATTGATTTTGCCAAAAAATCTTTTAATAAACGATTAAAAAAGTTTAAAAAATCACATAAAAACAATTTATAATCATATAAATTGTTTTTTATGTTTATTTATATCTATGAGTTATTCTACCTTTATCTAATGAGTAAGGCGTAATTTCAACTTTTACTTTGTCACTTGGTAAAATTTTAATATAGTGCATTCTCATTTTTCCAGATATATGGCATAATACAATATGTCCATTATCTAATTCAACTCTAAACATTGCATTAGGTAAAGCTTCTACAACTTTTCCATCAATTACAATTACATCATCTTTTGCCACTTTTTTTCCTTTAATTTAGTTGCGTTAATATTTCTGCTTTGCCATTAACAACAGCAATAGTATGTTCATAATGACTTGTTCTTAAACCATCTTTTGAAACAACATCCCACTCATTTTCTAAAATAACTGGTTCGTGTTCTTTTTGACAAATCATTGGCTCAATACAAAAAACCATTCCATTTTTTATTTTAGGTCCAGCTTTTACATTTGGTGTATCCAAATAGTTAGGAATTTCTGGTTCACAGTGAGGAGCTTTTCCAATACCATGTCCACAAAATCTAGTTAATGGAACATACCCTCTTCCTCTAATAAAATCTTCAATTAGTTTAGAAAGTTCTTTAAATCTCATACCTTCTTTTATATTATCAATAGCATAATATAATGCATCTTTTGAACAAGCAATTAAGGCTTCATCTTCACTTGAAATTTTTCCAATAGGCATAGTAATAGCTGCATCACCATACCAACCTTCAATTTCGCTTCCAATATCAATACCAAGGATATCTCCTTCTTTTAGAACAGTATTGTTTGGAATTCCGTGAATGATAACTTCGTTTAAAGATGTGCAAACTGCATTTGGAAAGCCATATAGACCTTTAAATGAAGGTCTTGCACCTAATGAGCGTAAATACTCTTCACCAAGTCTATCTACATCTAGTAAAGTCATACCTGGTTTAACATTATTTTCTAAGTAGTTCAAAGTCTTCGCAACAGCAAGTCCTGCTGTACGAAGATTTTTTATTTCATCAGTTTTTCTTAATGGAATAGACATAAATTCTATAAACCAACAGCACTTAATGTATCATATTTATTCATATATTGTTGTGCTTCTATTTTTCTCATTGTATCAATTGCAACTTGAACAACAATTAAAACTGCAACCCCTCCAAAATAGAAAGGTACTCCCATTGCTTTAACAATAAGCCATGGTACAGTAGAAATAGCTGCTAAATATATAGCACCCCAAAAAGTCAATCTACTTGCAATTTCATTTAAGAACTCAGCCGTACTAGCCCCTGGTCTTACACCTGGAATAAATCCACCTTGTTTCTTTAAATTTTCTGAAATGTCTTTTGCATTGAATGTAATTGATGCATAGAAAAATGCAAAAAATACTACAAACAAAAACATGAAAATATTAAATGTATAAGAACTTGGATTTAAAAAGTCAGCAATTGCAATTAAAATCTCATTTTGACTTCCTTGTAAAACAGTTGCAGGAAACATCAAAATAGCACTTGCAAAGATTGCAGGAATAACTCCTGATAAGTTTACCTTAATAGGAATATAATTCATTACTCTTCTGTTTTGGTTTTGCATTATTGTTTTTCTTGAATATGAAACAGGAACTCTTCTTTCACCTAATTCTACATAGATAATCGCTCCAACAGTTCCTAAAATAACTATTACAATACCAATAACTACTAAGAAACTCATTTGCCCATTATTTACTAAATCAATTGTTCCACCAATTGCACTTGGAATTGCAGAAACAATACCAGCAAAAATAATTAGTGAAATACCATTTCCAATACCTTTTTGTGTGATTTGTTCACCAATCCACATTAAAAGCATTGTTCCAGTTAGCATAGAAATTGCAGAAACTGCAACAAATGTATTCATATCAATTGAAATAGCACCTTGTCCACTTTGTCCTGTTAAAGAGTTTAGTCCCATTGACACACCAACTGCTTGAACTAGTGTGATTACAACAGTAGCATATCTAATGATTTGCATATATTTTTGCATACCATCACGCTCTTTTTTCATTTTACCAAGATTAGGGAAAGTTGCTGCTAGAAGTTCCATAATAATAGAAGCAGTAATATAAGGCATAATACCTAAAGAGATAATACTCAATCTTTCGATTGCGTTTCCACTAAACATGTTTACAAGACCTAATGCATTGTTTGCATTTGAATCAAAAAACTCTTTTACGACATCTATATTCACTCCAGGAACTGGCACGTATGCCAGTAGCCTATAGAGGAAAATAAAGCCTAATGTAATAAGAATCTTATTTATTAGATCTTTACTCATATTAGTTTCCAGTAGTTGTTACGTTTTCGTCTTTAATTTTTGAAGCTAAGTCTTTTGAAGCTGCACCAATTAATTTAACTTTTACAACTGACTTAGATAATTTGTAAACTGATTTAATTGAATCAATTGTGATTTCGCTTAATTCAGCTACTTGTTTAACTTTATCAACATTGATAGTATATGGTTTAACTACTCTTGAAAAGAAACCAACTTTTGGAAGTCTTCTGTGTAATGGTTGTTGACCACCTTCGAATCCTCTTTTGATTTTATAACCAGATCTAGCTTTTTGACCTTTGTTTCCTTTTCCAGCAGTTTTACCTGTACCACTACCTTGACCTCTACCAATTCTTTTAGTATTTTTTGTACTACCAATTGCAGGTTGTAAGTTTTCTAATGCCATACTCTATCCTTTAATTCTTGCTAATGCTTCAACAGTAGCTTGTACAAGGTTATTTGGATTGTTTGAACCAAGTGATTTTGCAATAATATCTTTAACACCAGAAAGTTCAAGAACAGGTCTTGCTGCTCCTCCAGCGATTAGTCCAGTACCCTTAGATGCTGGTTTTAATAAGATTTTACTTGCATTATACTTATGCTCAATATCGTGTGCAATTGTTGTACCTTTGATAGATACAGTAACTAAGCTTTTGAATGCATCATCTAATGCTTTTTTAATAGCATCTGGAACTTCTTTTGCTTTTCCTGTACCAAATCCAACAGTACCATTTTTGTCACCAACAACAACTAAAGCTGTAAATCTAAATCTTCTACCACCTTTTACAACCTTAGTAACTCTTCCGATTTTAACGATTGCTTCTTGAAAGTCTTCTCTATTAACTGCCATCATTAACCCTTATAATTTGATACCATTTGCTCTTAGTGCATCAGCAAATGCTGCAATTACACCATGATACAAGTATCCATTTTTATCAAAAACAACTTTTTCAATTTTTGCAGCTTTTAAACTTTCAGCAAATGCTGCACCAACTTTAGTTGCATTTTCTCTACTTACACTTAAATTTAAAGATTTTGAATTTACAGATGCTAATGTAACACCTTCAACATCATTAATTGCTTGTGCACTTAAATACCTATTAGATTTAAAAACAGAAACTCTTGGCATTTCAGCAGTTCCAGAAATTTTTCCTCTAACTCTCTTTTTTCTTCTAATTCTTAATGAATTTTTCTTTGCTAAATCTTTTGCTCTACTCATTACTTACCCCTTACTTTTTAGCGGTTTTTCCGGCTTTTCTGATGATAACTTCATCAGTATATTTAACACCTTTACCTTTGTAAGGTTCTGGTTTTCTAAAGCCTCTAATGATTGCAGCAGTTTGACCAACTTGTTGTTTATCTGCACCTATTACACTTATAATGTTTTTATCAACAACAATTTCAATTCCAGCAGGAATTTCGAAATTAATTGGGTGAGAGTAACCAAGTTGTAACTCTAAAACATTACCTTTTACAGCAGCTCTGTAACCAACACCGTTAATTTCTAACGATTTTTTGTATCCTTGGTCTAAACCAACAATAGCATTGTTTGTTAAAGCTCTATATGTACCCCAGAAAGCTGAAGATTCTTTATCTTCACCTTTTCTTGTAAATACTACGTTTCCATCAACGATTTCAACATCAACTCTTCCATGTGTTGGAATAGATGTTGATTTATTACCTTTTTTAACTGTGATAGTTGTACCATCAATTGTTACTTCTATTCCACTTGGAATAGCAATAGGTTGTTTACCAATTCTAGACATTATTAACTCCTACCATACAGTACATAAAACTTCACCACCAACATTAGCAGCGTAAGCTTCATCATTTGAAATAACACCTTTATTAGTGCTAACAATAATCGTACCGAAACCATTTTTAAAAGATTTTAACTCAGAAGCAGCTTTATAAACTCTTCTTCCTGGAGTTGAAACTCTTTTAATTTCATTAATAACTGACTTTTCTCTATCATCATACTTCAATGTTACTTGAATAGATTTTTTGTTGTTTTTTTCTTCAATAACTTTGAAGTTACTGATATACTCTTTTTTTTCTAAAACTGTAAGCACACCAACAACTGTGTTAGAATGTAATAATGTTGCAACTTCTAATTTTCTTAGTGCAGCATTTCTAATTCTAGTCAAAGCATCTGCGATTAAATCATTCATCATAGCTTTTTATCTCCTACCAACTAGCTTTTCTAACACCCGGTAATAAACCTTCGTTAGCCATTTTTCTTAAACACACTCTACAAAGACCAAAATCTCTGTAAACTGAGTGTGGTCGACCACAAACTGAACATCTTGTATAAGCTCTTGTAGAGAACTTTGGAGTTCTCTTTTGCTTAGCAATCATTGATTTCTTAGCCATTACGCTCTTCCTTTTGTAAATGGAATTCCAACTAATTCAAGTAATCTAAATGCTTCTTTATCATCATCAGCACTTGTAGTAATTGAAATATTCATACCGTGTGTTTTAATAATGTTATCATACACAACTTCTGGGAACATTAATTGCTCATTTAGACCAAAGTTAAAGTTTCCTCTTCCATCAAAACCGTTTTTGTTAAGACCATTAAAGTCCTTAACTCTTGGAAGTGCAATTGAACAAAGTTTATCAATAAAGTTATACATTTGCTCACCTCTTAATGTAACTTTTACACCAACAGGCATCCCTTCTCTTACTTTAAATCCAGCAACAGATTTTTTAGCAATAATTTGAATTGCTCTTTGACCAGCAATTAAAGAGATAGTATCTTGAATGTTTTGCATCAATTTAGCATCTTTCATTGCTTCACCCGCACCAACAGATATAACAACTTTTTCTAACTTAGCTGTCAACATTTTGTTTTTAGGGAATTCTGCTTCTAAAGCAGGTCTAATCTCTGCTTTATATCTTTCATATAATCTAGCTGCCATCTTATTCACCTTCTACTTTTGCTACATTAGAGATATCAATTGGCATCTCTTTGTTTACAAATCCACCATTTGGGTTTTTTTCTTGATCTGGTTTAACAGTTTTCTTAGCAACTTTACATCCAGCAACAATAACTTTACCTTTTGATGGAAGAACAGCTAAAACTTCACCTGTTTTACCTTTGTCATCACCAGCGATAATTTTTACAGTATCACCTTTTTTAATTTTATATTTAATTGCCATAATTATAATACCTCCGGAGCAAGTGAAACAATTTTCATGAAGTTTTTATATCTAACTTCTCTTGCAACAGGTCCAAAAATTCTTGTTCCTACTGGCTCTCTTTTTGCATCAAGAATAACTGCTGCATTGTCATCAAATCTAATTAAAGAACCATTTTCTCTATGGATCTCTTTATGAGTTCTAACAACAACTGCTTTTACTACTTGACCTTTTTTAATTTTTCCTGTAGGAATAGCTTTTTTAACTGAAGCAACAATAACATCACCAACTGTCGCATATCTTCTCTTAGATCCACCAAGTACTTTGATACACATGATCTCTTTAGCACCAGTGTTATCAGCTACATTTAATCTAGTAAAACTTTGAATCATTATTTAACTCCTGTAGCTACAATAGTCTTTAATCTAAAAGATTTAGTTTTAGAAAGTGGTCTACACTCAACTGCAACAACAGTATCACCTTCTTTTAATTCATTTTTTTCATCATGAACTAAATATTTTTTAAATCTTTTTACAGTCTTATGGTATTTTGGGTGTAAAACTTGTCTTGTAACTAATACAGAAACTGTTTTATCACCAGATCTTTTTACCACTACACCTTGAATCTCTCTTTTATGTGTATTCATATCTTAGATCCTTAGTTAGCTTTTGCTGCAGTAATAGCTGTTTGAATTCTAGCGATATCTTTTTTTACCACTTTTAATTCAGATGTATTTGTTAACTGCATTGTTTTTAGCTTTGCTTTTAATTCAAAAAGAAGCACCTTTTTCTCTTTTAATAACCCGTTTAGCTCTTCTAAGCTTTTTGTATTAATATCAGTATATTTCATTTTCACTATCTTTTGTTACAATTTTAGTTTTAAATGGAAGTTTGTGCATAGCAAGTGTTAATGCTTCTCTTGAAAGTTCTTCACCAACTCCAGCCATTTCAAAACAAACTCTACCTGGTTTGATATTCATAACCCATTTATCAACTCCACCTTTACCTTTACCCATTCTTGTTTCTAATGGTTTAGCAGTAAGTGGTTTGTCAGGGAATACCATAATCCAAACTTTTGCTTGTCTCTTAACCTTTCTAGTCATTGCAACCCTAGCAGCTTCAATTTGTCTAGAGTCAATTCTTCCATGCTCTAAAGCTTTAATTCCAAATTCACCGTATGCAAGAGAGTTTCCGCTTGTAGCTTTACCTCTATTTCTACCTTTCATTTGTTTTCTATATTTAGTTCTTTTAGGCATTAACATAATTATTTACCTCTTTTCTTTGTAGGTCTTCTTTTTGGCTTAGCAGTTTCAGCTTTCTCAGTTGGAATACCTTTAGAAAGTACTTCACCTTTAAAAATCCAAACTTTAATACCAATACAACCATAAGTTGTATGTGCTTCAGCAAAACCATAATCAATTCTTGCTCTTAGTGTATGTAAAGGAACTCTACCTTCTAAGTACCACTCAGTTCTAGCCATTTCAGCTCCACCAAGTCTTCCAGAAACAGAAACTTTAATTCCTTTTGCTCCACCTTTAAGTGCATTTTGCATAACTCTTTTCATAGCTCTTCTAAATGCAACTCTTCTTTCTAATTGTTGAGCAACGTTCTCAGCAGATAATTGTGCAGATAATTGAGGTTTTCTCTCTTCTTTAATGTTAACTGCTACTTCTTTACCAACTAATTTTGATAAACTATCTTTTAGTTTTTCAACATCAGCACCTTTTTTACCAATGATAATTCCAGGTCTAGCTGCTACAACTGTAATTCTTACTTTTTTAGCTGTTCTTTCAATTAAAGTTTGAGCGATACCAGCATAGTATAACTCTTTTTTAACGAATTTTCTGATTTTATCATCTTCTGCAACGTTTGCAGGCATTTTAGAAAAAGAAGGGAACCATCTTGAATCCCAATTTTTATTGATACCTAATCTTAAACCTATTGGATTAACTTTTTGACCCATTACTTCTCTCCTTTAGATGCTGCTGCAACTTCAATCATAATGTGTGCTGTTGGTTTATGTTTTGGAGATGCACTACCTCTTGCTCTTGGAGTAAATCTTTTAAGAACTGGTCCTTTATCTACTCTAGCACTAGTAATAACTGCATCTTGTGGCTCTAAACCAGCATTTGCTACAGCTGAAGCAATAACTTTTGAAATAATCCCAGCTGCTTTGTTTGGAGTGAATTCTAAAGATGCAATAGCATACTCAGCATTCATACCTTGAACTTCTCTAGCAATAAGTCTTGCTTTAATTGGAGAAAGTCTAATAAATCTTAATATTGCTCTACCCATCTTAATTATCCTACCTTCTTCTGAACAGAACCTTTATGTCCTTTAAAAGTTCTAGTTGGTGCGAATTCACCTAATTTATAACCTACGTGGTTTTCTGTAATATTTACAGGAACAAAGTTTCTACCATTATGAACGTTAAAAGTTAATCCAATCATATCTGGTAAAACAGTTGATCTTCTTGACCAAGTTTTGATTGGTTTTTTATCGTTTGCTTCATTAGCTTTGATAACTTTTTTCATTAGGTGGTTATCTACGAATGGACCTTTTTTTATTGATCTTGCCATCTTAAACCCTTACTTCTTTCTTCTTGAAATGATTAATTTATCACTAGCTTTTTTCTTTCTAGTTTTATAACCTTTAGTTGGCATACCCCATGGAGTAACTGGATGTCTTCCTGAGTTAGTTTTACCTTCACCTCCACCGTGTGGGTGATCGATTGGGTTCATTGCACTACCTCTTGTTTGTGGTCTAATACCAAGATGTCTTGTTCTACCAGCTTTACCAATTACCATGTTAGAGAAATCTTCATTTCCAACAACACCAATTGTAGCCATACAAACACCAAGGATTTTTCTCATTTCACCTGAAGGAAGTCTCATAATAACATATTTGTCTTCTCTACCCATAATTTGAGCATATCCACCAGCACTTCTTGCAATTTGTCCACCTTTTCCAGGTTTCATTTCAATATTGTGAACCATTGTACCAACTGGGATATTCATAAGTTGCATTGCATTACCAGGTAAGATATCTAAACCTGAAACAGCAGCAGCTACTTTATCACCAACTTTTAAACCAGATGGTTGTAAGATATATCTTTTGTCTCCATCAAGGTAAGTAACTAAGCAAATTCTACAGTTTCTGTATGGATCGTATTCAATAGTTGAAACTTTTCCTTCTACACCGTATTTATTTCTTTTGAAATCAATAATTCTGTATAATTTTTTAGCACCTGCTTCTTTGTGTCGAGAAGTAATTCTACCGTTATTATTTCTACCAGCTGCAGCTTTAACTCTTACAAGTAAAGATCTAACCGTTGGTTTAGAAGTAATATCAGAAGTATCCATAACAGACATGAATCTTCTAGCAGGAGTTATTGGTCTAAATTTTTTAATTGCCATCTTCTACTCCTTAAGCTGATAGGTTCGCGATTTGCGCGCCCTCTGGTAATGTTACATAAAACTTTTTAAAATCAGCTCTTTTTCCAAGCTTTCCTCTAAATCTCTTTACTTTACCATCTTGTCTTAAAGAGTTAACTTTTGATGGAGTAACACCAAAATACTCTCTAAATACATCTTTTAAACCGTTTTTAGTCATTCTTGGACTTGTTTGAACAACGATTACTCCATTTTCTTGAAGCTCTATTGTTTTTTCTGTATATAATATTGCTTTAATATCTGTAATATCAGCCATTTTTACGCCTCTTTTGTTAATGCATCAAGCACAGATTTTTCAATAAGTACTGAATGATATGTAGAAACTAAGTAAGCATTAACTTCTTGTTTTTCTATCATATAACAATTTTTTACGTTTCTAAACGCAAGATAAGTTTTTTCATCAATTGAATCAACTACTACTAATGTATCTCTTTTGTTTAAAGTGTTTAAAATTGCAACTGCATCTTTTGTTTTACCAGATTCAACTTTAATTGAATCAACTACAAAAAGTGAACCATTGTTTGCTTGTGCATTAATTGCAAAAGATAATGCTAAAGCTTTTTGTTTTTTGTTTACTTTTTGAATGTAATTTCTTTTTGTTGGTCCAAACGCTTGTCCACCGCCAACAAATAAAGGAGATCTTCTAGAACCCCATCTAGCTGCACCAGAACCTTTTTGAGCTTTTGGTTTTTTACCACCACCACTTACTTCAGATCTTGTTTTAGCTCTAGCAGTATTTGCTCTAAGAGCTGCTAAGTATGATTTTACATATAAATATAAGTTGTGAGAGTTAATCTCATCATATTTAGCTGGTAACTCTAATTCACCGCTATTTTGAAATTTTTCGTTTAATACAACTGCTTTACTCATTTAGCAACCTTTACTTTTCCTAATGCACCATTTGGTCCAGATACAGAACCTTTTAATACTAAGATTCCAGTTTCTGCATCGAATGAAATTACTTCATTTTTAACAGTAACATTTGTATTTCCATATTGTCCTGGCATTTTCTTACCTGGCATAACTCTTCCTGGCCATTCACAGTTACCAATAGAACCTACTCTTTTACCCATTCTGTGACCATGACTTGCTCTACCACCAGCAAAATTCCATCTTTTTACTGCACCAGAGAAACCTCTACCTTTTGTTTTAAAAGTTGATTTTAAAACTGCAGATTCTACTAAACCTGAAACATCTAAGTCTCCAGCTTCACTATTTGCTACTTCAATAGTTGCAAATCTGTTAAACTCTTTACTTAAATTAAATTTCTTTTGTTGACCTTCAACTGCTTTGTTGAATTTCTTACCATTGCTATATGCAACGATTGCTTTACCGTTTTCAGTAATTTCACATACTTTTGTTTCAAGAACTTTTAAAAGTGTAACAGGAACACTTGGAACTGAAACAGTTCTGCTCATACCGATTTTTTCAACTATGAATTCCATCTAATACTACCTTTCTTCTTATTCTTGACCCATTGATCTAACTTCTACATCTACTTCAGGAGCTAAGTCTAACTTCATTAATGAGTCAACTGTCTCTGGAGTTGCAGAAATAATATCAATCATTCTGTTGTGAACTCGGATTTCAAACTGCTCTCTTGAGTCCTTATTTACGTGAGGACCTTTGATAACAGTATATCTTCTGATTTTTGTTGGTAAAGGGATTGGCCCTCTCAACTCAGCTCCTGTTCTCTTAACGGCTTCAACAATTGAAGCAACACTTCTGTCTAAAACTCTGTGATCATAAGCTTTAAGCTTTAATCTAATTTTTTCCATTTTTTTCCTTTAAAGAACTCGTTAAATGTACGACTTTACGCACTCTAACCATTTTTATGGTCGCGGATTATAACTTTTTTTTTATTAAATGTCAAGAGTTATGGGGTTTTGCTTCAAGAATTATTGTTTTTATTTCCTTTTTAAAAGGACAAATAAGCACTTTTTGCTGCTTTTTTAGTCTTTTTAAAATTTTTAATTATTTTAATAACAAGTAAAATTAAGATAAAATTCTTAAAATTTTTAACTAGGGAGAAATTGTAATTATGTTTAATATTGTAAAAGCTCAAGAGAGTGATTTTAATTCAATAAAAGAGTGTATTTTAGGAATTGCTGAATATGAAAAGTTAAGCCACGAAGTAATTTGGAGTGATGAACAGCTGTTTAATGAACTTTTTGTTGAAAAAAGTGCTCAAGTTGTACTTGCTAAAGAAGATGAAAAAGTTGTTGGTTTTGCTTTATACTTTTTTAATTTTTCTACATTTGTTGGTAAAAAAGGGTTATATTTAGAAGATCTTTTTGTTTTTCCTGAAAATAGAGGAAAAGGTTATGGTAAGAAACTATTTTTAGAATTAACCAAAATTGCTAAAGAAAAAAACTGTGGAAGAATGGAGTGGTGTTGTTTAAATTGGAACACACCTTCAATTGAATTTTATGAAAGTTTAGGTGCAAGTGGATTAACAGAATGGACTACTTGGAGATTAAAAGAAGAAGATTTAGATAGATTATCTGCTATTTAGTTAAAATATAGGATTAAATCCTATATTTTAAAACTTTTCTAAAATTAAATGATTGAAATATGATATTGATATAAAATCTTGACTTTTAAAAAGTTTTGATTCTATTTCAAACATCTCTTCTACCCAATTTTCTTTTTCTTGAATTTTACTATCATGCAAACTTGCAACTACTCTAACTCCAAAAACATCTTTTATGTGTAGCTTATTATTGCTCCAATTAAGTAAATCATTATTTTCATAATATTTAATGTCTCCAAAAGCACTAGAATATGAATTGCCACCATTTAATAAATTTTTTGCATCATTTAAATCATAATCTTGAACAACTGCTTGTATAACTCTTCCAGCTTTGTTGTGTCTTACTATTGAGATAAAACCATCTTTTTTTAAAACACGAATTAACTCATTTA